>JBNLCD010000592.1:0-3560 GCA_050303635.1 Anaerolineae bacterium | reverse complement strand
TGGCTGAAAAATGGCTGGGCGAGTTACAAAGCGCTGTACGTCAATTAGAAACGGGGCTGACAGCTTGGCAAGATGGCAATTTCCAAGAAGCCGAATATACGACTGATCAAGCCCTGCGCAAGTTGCGCGATACGCAAGATAATTTCCGCATCGATGTGAGTAATTTCGTCAATTGGGTGCAACCCATTACACATGGTGCCAAGGAACTCCACAAACTACGTCGCGAAATTGATCGAATTTCCATGAGTGGCAAACCGAGCCCGGATGGCACGCCGGAAGCACCTGATCCCGCGTTAGTTGAGCACTTCGCAGTGATTGTCCAAACAACTGAAGATTTAATAGGCAAAGATTATTCGCATCAATTGCGGCAGTGGTTATCGACCTATCAGGATATCCTCGAAACCCATGAAAGCGATTTGAATCGTAACGAAAAGAAGATTGCATTTGATGCGCATTTCAATAATTTGTTTATTGATAAACATCCGGCCTACGCATTATTCAAAGTCTGGCAACAAACGGCGCAAAATCTACCAGAGCCGCTTGAATATTTGAAAGTTTCGGAACCATCGACTGAAGATACATCGGTTGAAACTGAAGATGTCGCACCAGAAGCTCAACCTGAGCAAAAATCAGCGCCTGCACCTACACGCGCCAAACAGGTTACGACCAGTAGCACTTCATCACCTAGGGCAGAGCCGAAGCCAGTGACGGTTTCCTCAGAATACACTGAGGATTATGACGACTACAGCGGGCGAAATGTTGATAATGACGTAGCCGCCAGCGATGCCGTCATGTTTGAAGATGAGCAATCACCCTCCGGTGTGCCGTGGACTGTCTTAGTTACAGTCGGCGTCGTCATTGTTGGCTTAATTGCATTCGCTTTGATGTTTGGCATTGGCGGTGGCGATGAAAAAGATGACAAAACCGCTACATCTAGCCCTGATAATACCGTGGCCAGTAATACAGGCGGAACTGTCACTGCTAATCCAACCGATATCCCGACCACCATCGCTGTAGAAACAACTGAAGCGCCCGCTGACACACCGAGCGAACAAGTTGCAACAGATACGGTTGAACCATCACCCACCGCGACGGAAGAGGAAGTAATCCCAACGGATGCACCGCCTACCGCAACGTTTACGCCGGAATTTCCGACGGATACTCCCGGACCACCAACGGATACGCCTGAGCCACCCACTGCAACACCAGCACCATTTACGGGATTGCCGCAAAATATTTTGCCGCAAATGACGCAACTCTTGAATTCCAATGAGGAAGCCATCCCTTGGGATACGCAATGGTTTGATGTAGGGGCAGGTGGCGTTTGGCAATTGGGCACCACCAAAGCGATTGCTGGCGATGCACCTATTCTGATCCGCATTACGCCTGATTTCCTTGAATCCGTACTAGGTCCCCAAGCCGGGGAACGTGTTGTTTCGGTGGAAGCGAAATTGACCTTAACAAACTATGATCCGAATGATGTTTCGTCGGGGGTCTATTTTGGCTTTGGGGTGGAAAATTCACGCCGCGAACGAACCGCCGTTGAAGTGTCCATTGTCGAAGCCAATGCTCGGATTGTGAATATTCAGTTTATGGAAAATACAACACCCATCGTCGAGCGTGAAATCCCAGTCGGTGAAATTAGTGCATCTATCCGTTGGGAAATTACGAGTACAGGGACCGTGCAAATGTTTTTCCAAAATGGTCTGGTCGGCGAGTCTGAAATCAACTATGCAGGCGATCCATTAACGACTGTGCTTTACACATCTGGTGGTGGTGTATTTGTCTCTGTAAGCGAATTGAAATATGAAGTGAAACCACTTGGTAGTCAGTAACTAGTTAAATCACCGAAATAACCCGTTTTCTGCACATTATTTAAGAAAGCGGGTTATTTTTCCCTCATAATTTTCTTCCATATTACAGCTTTAACATTACCGATAACGGCTTAACTCTTCGATAAAGCACATTTATTGTTAGGGAATTTTTAATTAAAATGAAATATTCCCCTTATTTTGATACAATTACATAAACTAATTTTCTCAAAGATAGTTAAAATAATTATTTAGAGGACATCATATGCCAGATAATCGCTATCAAAAACTTGATAAAATTGGTTCAGGTGCAATGGGTACGGTTTTTAAGGGTTGTGATTCTCAATTAGACAAACTTATTGCCATAAAATATTTGGACGGCGCAGTGCTTGAGCGAGATCAAAATGTCTTAAGACGCTTTGAACGCGAAGGCACTTTACTGAAAAAACTGAAACATCCCAATATTGTTGAAGTCTATCACGCCGATTTTGAGGCAAGCTCGCCATTTATTGTGATGGAATACATTGAAGGCGAGTCCTTAGAAAATTACCTGAATAGACATGGCCCTCTGCCAGTTGACACTGTTCTCAAAATCGCTCTAGAAATTGCAGACGCCTTAACCCGAACCCACCACCTTAATATTTTGCACCGTGATTTAAAACCAGCCAACGTTCTCCTTAATAAAAATCTAAATCCCTATTTGACAGATTTTGGGCTTGCGCATATTAAAGGCGAAGATTATTTAACGAAATCTCAGCATTTTGTGGGAACAATCTCATATATGAGTCCTGAAGTGCTCAATTATGAGGAGGTTGATGAAAAAACAGATATTTGGTCTTTTGGCGTGATGTTATATGAAATGTTGACTGGCTTTCGACCATTTCGCGGCAATACATTAGCTGAAATTGTTAATCACCTACTGCTAGATGACCCAGACCCGCATCTGGAAGACTTTAGATCAGATATACCAATGGATTTGATCGATTTGATCAATCGCATGTTAGCTAAAAATACTTTCGCCCGTATTCCACGAATGCGCTTGGTGGGTGCTCAGCTAGAAGCGATTTTATTGGGCGAAAGGGACAGTATTGAGTATTCGTTGGGTATCAATCAACAAGCGGACTCCCGATTTTCTACATCCGTGCATACGCAAGTTTATAGACATAATATTCCCGAAGATTTAACGCCATTTATTGGACGTGAACATGAAATAGAGTGGTTAGATCAAACATTTAAGATTGCGCAGAATCGTTTGGTCACTATTTTGGCATCAGGTGGCATGGGCAAGACCCGACTTAGTCTAGATTGGGCCCGTCGACAGATCGAACACTACGAAGATGGCGTTTACTTTATCGATTTGACTTTGGTCAATAATCCTGATGAAATCCTCGAAACAATCGTTCAAACCATTAATCCGCAAGCCTATCAAAGTGTTCCCAGTAAACAACAAATTTTGGATTACTTAAGCACGAAACAGATACTTTTGATACTCGATAATTTTGAAAATATTTTGGCGGGTGCCAGCTCGATAAATGAGTTACTTAAGTACGCACCCCATATTAAAGTTGTGTGTACATCTCGGGAACGCTTGGGTTTACAAAGTGAAGTGGTTATAGCGCTTAAAGGTTTGGCACTTCCTCACGAAAAATCAGCAGATAGTTTACTTCATTCGCCGGCTACCCAATTATTTGTAGACACCGCCAAACGTATTCAACCTCAATTCGAACTTGATGATGATAATTTAGCAGA
>JBNLCD010000591.1:0-3572 GCA_050303635.1 Anaerolineae bacterium | reverse complement strand
GTCAGCAATTCAATTTCATCTTTGGTATCAGATTGATCAAGACCGACTTCTTCTAAAGCTTCAATGTCGAAATCTGATTCTTCTTCATCGGGCGCAGAATCAACGATATCAATGCCAGCTTCGTCTAGATCTTCGAGAATACCTTCTAATAAAGGAATGTCTCCAGCGGCTTCGGGAACAAGTTTGAAAATATCGTCGGGTGTCAAATAGCCCTGTTTGTCGCCCAACTTAATGAGCTGTTCACGTATTGCACTGTCGTTTTCCATGATTAGTGTTGCGTCCAACTGCACTCTCCATTTCTCTCGGAATTTGGTTTAAATTTAACTTTTACCCTCGCAAAAAAAAGACCCTGCTTTTTAGACGGCAGGGCGTAATAAAACATGGTCGAACCGCTGTCGTCGAATTCTATATACTGCCTCTCAAAGATAGAGACAGATTGTCCCACCAAGATTGATATGAGCTTTGTCTATCACTGGTCATAATTTTATAGCTCACTCCGGGAGTGGGCGTTCTCATACTCCATCAAACTTCATTTAAAGATTTGAGAACATTTCGAATAAACACAAGTTGTATAAGTATAACGACAATTTAAATTTTTCGAAACAATTCGTGAAAATCGTACAAATTGAAGTTGACAACCTTCACTCAGATAACAATAACGCATTTTAGTTAAAATTGCATTTATTTCTTGTCAATTTTATATTTACATTTTGGGGCTAACTTGCAACCCAATATTATAGTATATGATTATTTAAATTAAAAATCAAACTTTTATTTGATTTATTTTTCACAATCAAGCGTCCATAATGGTAACACTTCCGCCACACTTTGCCAAATTTTCGTTTTACCATAATTTTGATGGCCTTAACTTATGGTTAATTACCTGTTAAATAGCGGGTCGTCGGCATTGCGTAGTGAAGCAGTAGTCATGTGATGGCACACGCATCATGCACTCTGCACACCCAATCTCCTATGCTAAGAATGAATTCGTTATCATTCAATACACAGGGAGCAAAGAAAAATGCGCACTGCCTTAACGATGTTGTTTATTTTCATTATTTTGGGTCTTTCGCTGGGTCCACTTTGGGATAGTACGCCCAGCGTTTCTGCCCAAGTTGATCCCGCCATCACTGATTATTACAGTCCCTGCGCCCATGGCATTGAAGGTTATGTCACGACCTTGCATGGCGTGAATCAAGACGGCAAACCACCCTATGATCTTACCCGCCGCACCCATGACTTCCGTTGTCCCGACAAACAAATTTATGCACCCCACGCGGGTGTCATCTGGGGTGTAACCCCCCGTTTCGGTGGCGTCATCTTGCTCGAAGATGATCTCAATGATGCCTGTATTGTCTTCTTAGGGATGCATGGTTTTGGCGTGGAACCCGGCGATGAAGTCCGCGCCGGAAGTTATATCGGTTTTTATGGACATGCTTTCCACTTGACCGCTGTGGATGGCGATTGTATTGACACGAATTGGTATGATACCACCGCCCGCACCCGTGAACGTCCCGTGGCATGGTTAGAATTTGGCGAAGTCCTCGATCCCGATATTCCGAAAACCGAACCTGTCTATTTCACCTCACAAAATCCGGGTCGCAGTGCTGAATTTTATCTTGGCATTTTGGAAAAAGCGGGATTTGAGTTGAGTAGTTAATACAATGATAGCAAAGCTGTCAAATCACTGAACATAATTTTCATCAAAAGAGACTTTTCACCGCCAAAGGGACAAAAAGTCTCTTTTAAATTCTATTATTCTTGGAGAGAGGCAATAATCTTAGTGAGGCGTCTTTGACGTGTTTCTTCAGCTTTAGCAGAGGTAAATTGCCGTACGAATTCTTTGCGCTTTGAATAAGCCAATCCATCAAAAATCTCGCTAACGCCATGGGCTTCGAGTTCACCCCGCATATCATCGGGAACCTCAACCGTGCGTGGCGCGGTGTCTAATTCAAGCGTCAACGTGACGTCCTCATTGGCTTCAATACCTGCTTCGGTGCGTCGTTCTTGACTGAGCGGAAGCATATAGACATCCCCATAGGCCCCAATGGTCGTGCTAAAGACGTAGTTTGAATTGATAGTTACTTTTAGCGTAGGTCGTTTACCGCCGTTCAACGCTTCCACAATATCAGTCGGTATCCGAAATCCAGTGGCGTTTTTACCTTCTTCTTGAATCAATTTGGTTACGAATGTATGGGCCATAATCTGCGCGACTTTCTTCTAAATATCCAACGACAATCTTTAATTTTTCAGGAACTCGACAATGCTCGGCACAATCGCTTTGGCTTGCAAGATATGGGTTTGTCCCGGCAAGACTTCATGTTGAGCATTTGGTAAAGTTGCGGCCAACATGTTCATACCATTTTGCATCCATGTTGGGCTTTTACCACCAACTATCACCCGCGTAGGAATGGTCAAGACTTTCCAATCTGCTGATTGCAGGGGGTGTCCTTTTTGATATTGCTCAGTGAGGGCCGTATCATAGAGGAGTGTATGCGCCACCGCCATCATTTGTTTCCATGCCGGCATGAGTTGCACCATTAAAACGCCGATGGCCGGTACTTCAACACCCTCGCGCATAAAAAGCTTGATAGCTTTGCCGGGTTCATCATTCTGAATGAAATCAGTCAATTTTTGCGCATAACTTGCGGAAATTGGCGAACGACTGTGATCGACGATGAGCGGCGCTTCATAGATGATCAACTTTTTGATATTCAATAGACGCTTCGCCGCTTCAAGTGCTAAAACAGCTCCTGACGAAATGCCATAGAGATAAGTTACCCCGCCCACCGCTTCAATCAGGGCGGCAATATCTTCAACCTCACGTTCTACATGATATGGACTGCTCCTATCCACACTGTCTCCGCGTCCGCGCCGATCATAAATGGTGACCGTGAAATAGTCGGCGAGAAGTTTGGCCAAAGCTGGATTAGGTCCAAATGCCCGATAACCGAACGCCCCATCCACCAGCATAATAGATGGCCCTGTGCCTAATGTTTCATAGGCAATTCGCGTTCCATCTTGTGAAGTGACACTTTGCATAGGTTCTCTCTCATTACCTGCCTAAATATTTATGTATAAACTAAGCGTACCTCAAGATTACCTAAGTTTATTGAACAAAAACGACAACGAAAGATTTTATGCTGATGTCTCAATGGTCTAGTTCAACTCCATATCGCCTCGGCATATATAAACAGGAGACCCACGTAACGCCACGGCATGCCCTAGCCTTGAAAAATTTCCCCCAAATGATGCATCTCGCCACTCATCTAACAATGGTCTTTAGGCCATTGAATTGTCCCTAAAAAACTACTTCACCACCGACTTTCATCTCGGAATTGTGGATAAAACTGGCTTGGTAATACATAGCTTTTCCATTCCTCCCAAACCACTAGGCAACCGCTAATCTAAATCGAGGCAACGGGAGTGCGCTAATTGGTTTGTCTCCTGATTGATGGAGTATAGCGATCACAAGAATCCCAGTTTGCTTTAGTATGCTTGTTTTCTACTAGCGGTATGGCTTCAGCCTACCGCGCTTTTCGGCCGGCAAATAGGGCACAGGACGAACTCAA
>JBNLCD010000590.1:0-3576 GCA_050303635.1 Anaerolineae bacterium | reverse complement strand
TTAAAATGATACTGACAATAGATATCGTCAGCAGGCGGCGATACATAAGATACTCCTTATCAAATAGTGATAATTTCAACTTAAATATAACACCATGTAACACCTATGAACAATTAAAACTTGCAATGGTTTAGAATGTACTCAAAAAAACACCGCCTCTCACATGAAAGACGGTGTTTCTGATTATTAGCTAGTTGATCGTCAGATTAGGCAGGGGTGCCTTCGGAGAGCAAATTGCGTAAGACATTGTGCAAAATGCCGCCGTGACGATAGTAATCGACTTCAACCGGGGTATCCACGCGGGCCATCATGGCAAAACTGACGCTGGAACCATCGGTACGGGTGGCCGTAACGGTTACGTCTTGCAAGGCTTCCAAATCAGCCGGAATATCGATGGTGAAAGTTTCGGTCCCGTCGATATTGTAGGTTGATTGACCTTCGCCTTCCTTGAATTGGAGCGGCAACACACCCATGAAGACGAGGTTACTGCGGTGAATACGTTCGTAGCTTTCAGCCAGAACCGCTTTCACACCAAGCAAGAGTGTACCCTTGGCGGCCCAGTCACGACTGGAACCTGTGCCATATTCTTTACCAGCGACAACCACCAACGGCGTGCCTGCTTCTTGATATTGCATGGAAGCATCGTAGATGGACATGATTTCGCCGGTGGGCAAATACTTGGTCCAGCCACCTTCTTTACCTTCGGCCAATTTGTTCTTCAAGCGAACATTCGCGAAGGTGCCGCGTGTCATGACGCGGTCATTCCCCCGGCGTGAACCGTAACTATTGAAGTCTGCCACAGAAATACCCTTGTCCATCAAGTAATGGGCGGCCGGGCTATCTTTGGCAATGGTACCCGCAGGTGAAATATGGTCGGTGGTGATACTATCCGGCAAGAGCGCCAAGACGCTTGCCCCTTCAATACTGCTGAGTTCCGGCACGTCCGGAGTCAACGTGGTGAAGAAGGGCGGTTCTTGAATATAGGTTGAAGAGTCATCCCACGGATAAACTTCAGTTTCGATATTCGGAATTTCGTTCCAGGTGGTGTTGCTGGTATAAGCTTTGCCATATTCTTCGATGTACATTTCAGGCTTAATCGCGCTGTTGATGGTATCGAGAATTTCTTGTTGGCTTGGCCAAATATCCTTGAGATATACCGGTTCACCGTCTTTGCCTGTGCCAATGGGGTCTTCGGTCAAATTAATATCGAAGGTACCCGCGAGCGCATAAGCAATAACCAACGGCGGTGAAGCCAGATAGTTTGCACGTACAAACGGGTTAACACGACCTTCAAAGTTACGGTTACCACTCAAAACAGCGCCAACCACCAAGTCACCTTCATCCACGGCATCGAGAATGTGTTGCGCCAAAGGTCCGGTGTTACCGATGCAGGTGGTGCAACCATAACCAACCGTGTAGAAACCAAGTTCTTCAAGATACGGCATCACGCCAGCTTCATTAAGATAGTCGGTCACAACCTTGGAACCGGGCGCCAAACTGGTCTTTACCACCGGACTCACGCTGAGGCCTTTTTCAACGGCTTTCTTAGCAAGTAAACCTGCGCCCAACATGACACTAGGGTTACTGGTATTGGTACAACTGGTAATGGCGGCAATCACAATCGCGCCATGTTCAAGTTCTTCTTCAACACCATTTGGCAATTTAACGGTAGCGGTGTTGTCAAGTTTATCTTCGCTCAAGCCGAAACCCTTCGCACCAACTGGATTGGTCAAGGAGGCGTGGAAGTCTTCTTGCATGGTGGCTAACGTCACGCGGTCTTGCGGACGCTTCGGACCAGCCATGCTGGGTTCAACCGTGCTGAGGTCAAGTTCGAGTGTATCCGTGAAGACCGGATCGGGCGTATCATCGGTGCGGAACAACCCTTGAGCTTGGGCATACGCTTTGACCATCGCCAAGTAATCTTCATCGCGGGCAGTGCGACGCATGTATTCGAGTGATTCATCATCGACCGGGAAGAAGCCCATCGTAGCACCATATTCAGGAGCCATGTTAGCAATGGTGGCGCGGTCGGGTAAGCTAATATTGCTTAAGCCTTCGCCGTAGAATTCAACGAATTTGCCCACAACCTTCTTTTCGCGGAGCATTTGCACCACGGTCAAAGTCAAGTCAGTCGCGGTTACACCTTCACGGAGCTTGCCGTACAATTTGAAACCGATCACTTCTGGCATCAACATGTAAATGGGTTGGCCAAGCATAGCGGCTTCGGCTTCAATCCCACCAACACCCCAACCGAGCACACCGACACCGTTAATCATGGTGGTGTGTGAGTCAGTCCCGACGAGGGTATCTGGTACAGCCAAAACGCCGCCGTCTTCTTCGATCAAGGAGACCACGGTGGCCAAATATTCAAGATTAACTTGATGGATAATCCCGGTGGCAGGCGGAACAGCGCGGAAATTAGTGAAAGCGGATTGCCCCCACTTCAAAAATTCATAACGTTCACGATTGCGCTTGAATTCGAGTTCGGCGTTGAGACGCAACGCATCGGGTGAAGCATAATAGTCTACTTGCACCGAGTGATCGATAACCAGGTCAACCGGCACCATCGGGTTAATCTTGGAGGGATCACCACCTAAACGTTCCATGGCAGAACGCAAAGCGGCCAAATCGACAACTGCCGGCACACCGGTAAAGTCTTGCAAAATGACGCGGCTGGGACGATAGGGAATTTCAGTTTGCCCCGGATCAGCGGCGTTCCAATTGGCAAGATTTTCGACGTCTTCAACTTGAACGGTGCGGTGATCAATATTGCGGAGGGCATTTTCAAGCAAAATCTTGATGCTGAAAGGCAATTTATCGACATGGCCCACGCCATCTTCGACGAGTTTGTTGAGGTTATAGTAGCTCACAGTGCCTTTGGCTGTTTCCAGCGTGGAACGTGCGCCAAATACATCCTCAGTTTGAATGGTTGGCATACAGCAATGACCTTTCTATGGTGAATACCAATAATGATGAACAATATTTTATGGTTAGTCTAAAATACGATCTTTCTTCAATACTAAGCAAAATCTGCGCATAATAGTAGGTAATTTTAGTTTGATTGGGTATTGAAATTTTTTATGGACAAATTTTATCCGTTGCATCGATCTTCATCATACAAGAAAAGCAGAACATCGGGCAGGGTTGGCTTTTAGGCAGAACAGCCAAGATTTTTGACTTAGCGTATACTTAATCAAGGAATTAAGAATATTGTTGTATAGATACCATGAAATTTATTGTTATCGATTTGTATTCTCAACGAGAACATGTCCAAAAGATTGTTGCAGATTGGTCTGTCGAGAAAATCATCCAATGGTTAGAGACATTTGGTGAAGTCCAATACCCATATGGTAATTATGTGCATGGTTATCATATTTTTACATCACAATCTGGATTAAAGACGTATTTTCAATTTGATGATGACTATAAATTAATTGTTTCTAACAGCGGGTGGCTTTATTAATCAAACAAAGGTAACGCATGTCGTCTCTAAACAATCTTCCTATTCGTAAATATCCGCGCACCTATCATATCGAAGGATCGCGCTTGCAACCCGGCGATGATGGCATGGGCGAT
>JBNLCD010000589.1:0-3590 GCA_050303635.1 Anaerolineae bacterium | reverse complement strand
TGGCCTTCACCATTCATACCATGACATTCGGCACAATAAGTGTTATAGATTATCTCGCCGTCTGCTAGAACTTGTGCTAAAGAAACAGGGGTTGGGGCGGATACCTTTGTTTCAGGGTCGGTATTATTATCAGTACACGCCGTTATCGTCAGCATGAAGAGGATGAACAGATAGATTAGTCGTTTCATAAAAATTTAGATGCTCTTTGGATGGTTTATTTGGCAAGAACGATACTCACTTATCACTATAGGAAATTTCCTTGAGATACGGTATCCGCCAAATGGCGCATTTTATAATGAATAGTTGCTTAAAATAGACCTAATCGGACGAGTCTCAGCCAAACTCCTAAATATGCCCATAAATAGATTACAATTTAAATAACTCTGGCTATTCGGAGAAACTGTTTATGAGAGCCATCCTATCAAACATTCTCAAACATTTTTGGAATATCGCCGGTGCGGTCAGTATTCAGGTTAAGGTGCTGGGTATCGTGGTTGGACTTGTGGTTGTGCTAAGTATTTTTGTAACTTGGCAAACACGTCGTATTCTTGATGATGCCCTCAGTCACTCTCTTCAAGAACAAGGGCATGCAGTGAGCCACACCTTATCAAATGACCCGGATGCAAGTTGGGATAATGCGCAAATTCAGTCATATCTGGAGGAAAGTCAGGCTCATTATTCCAATGACTTGCATAACACGACGATTGACTATGTGATTGTCCAGAATCAGGCGGGCAATCCCACTGCATATACCCCAGAAGAATATCTTGATGATGAATTTCTCAATAGAAAAAGTAATGAGCATATTGCCAATTTAACGATAGATAAGCGAGAAATTATTGAAATAGTTGTTGAATCTGAAGAAAGTGATTTGGTTTTTCGTGTTGGTTTTAGTAAAGGCAACATCGAAGATACGGTTAATCAGGTTACCCAACGAATTGTTATACTCACAGTGCTTATGATTGGTTTAGGGCTTCTCGCCGCAACCATCCTTACCCGTTTATTGACAAGACCCATTCTAAGTTTAGTTAAGGCCACCAAGGCTATTGAACAAGGGAACTATAGCATTCACCTTACCCGCTGGGCAAACGATGAAATTGGTGAATTAACTGATGCCTTTAATCGTATGACCCAATCTTTAGCCGAGGCGGATGAAGTTCGGCGGGAACAGGAAAAACTACGAGAGCAGTATATTAGCGGTGTGATTATGGCGCAAGAAGCTGAACGTAAACGTATTGCGCGTGAACTACATGATAGTACAAGTCAGTCTTTGACCTCGCTCCTAGTTGGCTTACATAATTTTGAAAACACGATCACACCTCAACAGGCATCGCCTATCGCTAATCTAAAAAAGACGGTTAACCAGATATTGGATGACGTGCATGAATTAGCCCGCCTTCTTCGTCCTAGCGTCTTAGACGACTTAGGCTTAATTAATGCTCTAGAACGCTATATTGAAGATTTCAATCTGCATCATCGGATTAAAGTCGATTTCGTCGCCCTAGGTTTAACTGAACGTCCTAAAGATGAACTGGAAACAACGATTTACAGAATTGTTCAAGAAGGACTAACAAATATTAGTCGCCATGCCCAAGCCAGTACCGCAAGTGTCTTATTAGAAGATAAAAAAGACAGTGTTCATATCATCGTTGAAGATAATGGGCGTGGCTTTGATCCCGACACAATTAGACTCCAAGAAAATAGTCTTGGCCTGCAAGGTATTCGTGAACGGGCCAGATTATTCAACGGGACATTGACGATTGAAAGTAAAATTGGTCAAGGTACTAGTCTGTTTATCAAACTGTTTAAGTAAAGGTTGTCTGACATGGAACAAGTTCGTATTTTACTCGTTGATGATCATGCAATCTTGCGTGCAGGGCTACGTTTACTTATTGAAAATCAAACCGATTTTAGCGTAGTCGGCGAAGCCGATTCTGGTCAACGTGCGATTACATTGGTTAAACAGTTACAACCCGATGTGGTGTTACTAGATATCAATATGCCTGATATGGATGGCATCAGCGTATTACCGTCTATTAAAGAGATTGCACCCGGTTGCAAAGTATTAATTCTCACGATGCATGACGATGCTCAATACTTGCGAGAAACACTAGACTTAGGCGCAGTTGGCTATGTTCTTAAACGCGCAGTAGATACTGAACTTATTCTCGCAATTCGGGCAGTGGTACGTGGCGAGAAATATATTCACTCAGCGATGACCCAAAAACTAATTAATCAATTCGACGAAACAAGTTTGGATGAAAGTACTATGAATAATCCTTGGCATCATTTGTCAGAACGAGAACATGAAACGCTAAAACTTGTTGCTTATGGTCATACAAACGCGGAAATCGCCGAAAAACTCTTTGTGAGTGTTAAAACTGTTGAAACGTATCGCGCCCGTGGTATGGAAAAACTCAATCTTGAAACACGCGCTCAACTTGTTAAATCAGCACTCAAAAACAATATTCTCGAATAGGATGTCAGGATTTGCCTGACATCCCCCATTTTCCTCTTCGGCTAAGCCTGACACAATCTCAAAAAATCTAGGGATTTGCCTGCTACAATGCCTCGTTTCTCTGTCCTAAAATAGGATTAAGTGAAGATTATTTTTTGTGAAGGAGGATACAATGGCTTATCGTGGATTTGTAATTATGCTAATTGGCATCTTATTACTCAGTGCCGTTGCTGTCATAGGGCGTGTTGAATCAAGCGAGGGGCAAGATAAGGCACAACTTGCTTGGCAAGAAGATGCCACTCCTACACCTGAACCGGACGAACACCATGCTGAGGATGAGCATGTAGAAGATGATCACATGGACGATAATCATATGGATGACGACCATATGAGCGATGACCACGAGACTGAGTACACTCCTGAAATGATTATGGCCGGCCAACAATTATTTACCCAATTTGCCTGTTTCGCTTGTCATGGCCCAAATGGTGAGGGAACGGACCTTGCGCCTGCGTTAGCGGGCCACAGCCCGGAGAGTATACAGCGGCAAGTCCGGATGCCAACCAGTAATATGCCAGTATTTCCGCCTGCAACATTGACTGCCGAAAATGTTGATATGTTGGTTGCCTTTATTAGCAGTCTTGAAGCAGATGAAAACGGCGGAGAACATACCCATATGCATGCAGGCAACACTCTCGGTGACTTGATGGTAGAACATCATGCCTTGGCCTATGAAGCTTTGGTTGATGAAAATTATGAAGAAGCAATCCATCAAGTGAAGCATATTATAGAAATTACCACAGGTCCGCATCAACTTATCATGCAAACCACGCTTGAGCAACTTGAAAATGGTGAATACGATCTGGCATTTGCCACATTGGCGGACATGCTATATGGAATAAAATTCGAAAGTGTCGATACCCATATCGCACATTTACAAATGGCGCTGGCTTGGATCATTGCTGAAAATGCTGACAATGCTCTCCATCATCTTGAACACGTTATAGACTATTCTGATGATGAACATCTGCAAGAGAATGTTGAAATCATTATTGGGTATATAGAAATTGAAGAATGGCAGGAGGCCCAAGATACCTTACTTCACCTTCTTCCAGAATCTGACCACGAACAC
>JBNLCD010000588.1:0-3593 GCA_050303635.1 Anaerolineae bacterium | reverse complement strand
TACGCAGAAGTTGATTAAATACGCCGGCACTCAAAACAAAAAACGGTAAAACGCCCAAAGTTAGATAACGGGTAGAGAGTTCTGCCGCAAAGAAAATGGACAGACTCCACGCCAGCACAATACTGCCGAGCAGATAGAGTCCATGTTTTTCACGTTTATAGAGAGCCCAGCCCACAACGGCCAGCATAAAAAGCCACAAAACCGGACTGTTTAACACCCAATGAGTTTCCCCCAGGGTATTCAAATTATCCCATACAACTTGGGGTGGTGATTTTTCTTCCGCCGCACCGTTGATGAGATTATTGTTGACGATGGGCACGAGTTCGCCATCAAAAATAACTCGACCGAGAATATAGAGCATTGAAGGCGTAAATATTAAGCCGAAAATGCCATATATAGTGACCAAAAAAGTTTTATAGGCGCGCCATTTGGTAACTAGCCACTGTCGTATTTGGGTGGGTTTATAACCCCGCCATGGCACGGCATCGCCATAAATCAAAACAGCTAAAACAGGCACACCAAGCATCGGCAAACCCAAAAGCTTGGCCATCACTACCAAGCCACTTAATATCCCTACGCCGATCGTCCACGGATGCTTCCAGAATTGCGGATTTTTTTTCACCGCAATAAATGACGCCCAAATTAGCCACATACTTAGAGAAGCAGTCAAGGGGTCGGTTAAGGCTAAACGATCAAAGAAAACCATGAAGGGCGAAAAACTTGCCAAAAATAATGCAATAATTCCAGCCCGTTGACCGAAAAGCAGTTTCGCAGTGGCGAATGTTCCGGCCAAGCCAAGTATTGAGAACAAGGCAGTGGCGATTCGTCCAATGAAAATCGCATCCAAACGCTCTGCGCCAAATAGACCGAGCCAATAATAACTAAGTAGCTTGCCGGGCGTCATACTCAAATCAGCATCACTAAAACCATAAATAATTTCGGCGCGACGGATATGAAGACTTTCATCGTTAAAGGGGGGCAAGGCTTCAATGGCATGCGCACGGACGGCCCAACCTAATAAAAGCAAAGCGACCGCTAGCCACAACCAGTGATTAGACTTTAGGGAAATTTTTGGTTCAGATGGATGCATGGCATGATTTGTCATGGAGTATTGGTGGATATCAAAACCTATAGATTGAATTTAGTATTTTAGCGAGAGTTGTGTTCTTGCTTCAGACAAATTCAGGCTATGCCCGAAGCAAGAACGAGAAGTTTAGTTATCAATACCTAGGCCAAACCGCTGGCTTCAGTTGCAATCCGCACCAGAGCCGTGAAGTCATGAACCTTCAACGAAGCGCCACCAATCAAACCTCCGTCAATATCAGGTTGCTTCATTAAGTCGGCACAATTGCTCGGCTTCATACTTCCCCCATATAAAATGCGGGTTGCTTGGGCAATTTCATAACCATAAAGTTCTTCTAGTAAGGAGCGGATCACGTCCCCGATAATGCTTTGCGCTTGTTCGGGAGTCGCGGTTTTGCCCGTACCAATTGCCCACACAGGTTCATAGGCAATCACAATATTCTCCATTTGTTCGGGCGTAATATCTTTCAGGCCAGCCGTAATTTGACGGCGGCATACCTCAGATGTTTTACCTGCTTCGTTTTCGTCCAGCGTTTCACCCATTGCCACAATTGGTTTGAGGCCATGTGAAAGAGCAATCTTTGTCTTGAGATTGACCAATTCATCTGTCACATTTAAGTATTGACGAGTTTCGGAGTGACCAATCACCACATAATCTACAATGCCCTTAAGCATCGCGGCCGAAATACTACTCGTATACGCGCCACTTTCTTCGTGATGCACATCTTGGGCACCCACTTTAACGCCGGAACCACGTAAAGCACCGGTTACCCCGGCTAACGCAACATAGGGTGGAATAACAACGCGCTCAACTTGTTCATATTGCGCAATTTCATCTTTAAGTTCATTTACAAAATCAAAAGCCTCAGCAGGCGTTTTATTCATTTTCCAGTTGCCAGCAATCATTGGCACACGCATGATAGGAATTTCTCCTTCAGGATTGTATTTGGATTCCGTTCCCTACTGTAACGCGAACCCCATGTCCCGCCCAGATGCAATTTTATGGATTGGCTGAAATCAACAGTTTATACAAACTCAATTAAAAACGGAGAGATTAGATCCCTCCGTTTTTTAGTTATTGTGATAACGATTTAATTAGAGAGCGGCTTGGTTGATGATGTCTCCATAAGTATATACAGGAGCTTCATCGAGTTCTTCGCGGCCACCACAGCGACCCGCATAATCGGCATTATAAAACTCTAGATGGGTTATAGATGTTGAGCCGGAATCCCAATCATATTCAACACGAATATCTTGGATCAGAAAGAAAGGAATGGTTAATAGTAGTAAAGTGACGAGGATAACAACGACTACTAAAGGATGTTGTCTATTTGGGGTCATTTCAACCCTCCTCAATCTATTTATGGGGGTATGTTTCTGTGGACAGATACATCTACCCATTATTAATTATAGGAAAATTGCCAAGTCCAGAGGTAGACCATACGACACAAAACCTATGTGTCATTTATCATGTTCAACCCTATCCCAAAATTAAAAGAGGAGTTTGTCACTCCCCTTTTAATCTATATAGCGGTAATTTTTTCATAAACTTAGCTCATGTTGCGGATTGGGTCGCCTTCACACAGGACAGTTTCGCAGAATGAAAGTTCGGGCACGGATGAAACTTGAATACCATCTATAGCTTGATAGTCATTATGAGTAATGATACCGTCACATCCAAAGACCCAGCAGGGACCAAAATCGACGGGACTGGCAATAGCTTGGCCATCTAAACTTTCTACATCACAGCTTGTGACGGCGGCACCATCTTCTAATTCTTCGCGACCAGTGCAACGACCGCTGTAATCATCTTGCCAGAAATCTTTATTAGCCAATTGACTATGAATAGTATTCCACTCATATTCGACGTCGATGGTTTGCCCGAAAAAGAATGGTACTGAGAGAATAACTGCTACGATTACGACAATTGCGAAAGTGATTTGTTGAACTTGACGGTTCATTTTAATTCCTCCAAAAATTTGTGTGTTAGGTGTTGCTTGTGTTTCATGACCTAACTGTATGATTTTTGGTGAAATTCGTCGTCTGTCCTTCGATAGATTAGGGGGTTTAGAAGGGGGTTTAGATTTCAAAAACCCTTTTGCAGAGCGGGTAACAAAAGGGTCTTATATTTGAGATATTTTACAAACGAGGGTGGTTTAGAGCGCTATTGCACCTCAGTAATTTGCAAAGTATAGACATTGGTGACAATAGCGTCCGTGGCGACGATTTCGATTTGATAGATTCCATCGCTCGTCAAAGCGAGTTGTTCACCACTGACCGATTCGGTTTCATAAATTAATTCACCATTAGGCGCATATAACACTAGTTTCATGCCAAACGAGCTGAAACTTAGACTGATGTTTTGATTCGTGCTACCTTCAAATGTCCAAATATGACTACCTTCTTGTAACCGCCCCATTTGATTGATACCAAAACTAATTTCGCCTTGCGTGGCTGGGGTGGGCGACGCCTCGGGTGTAAAGGTAAAGGTCGGCGTAGCTGTTGGAATA
>JBNLCD010000587.1:0-3617 GCA_050303635.1 Anaerolineae bacterium | reverse complement strand
GTCGTAGCGCAAGTATTGAACGCAACACCAATGAAACGCAGATTAAGCTGACCATCAATTTAGATGGCACAGGCCAAGCTCAAATCAGTACAGGCGTGGGCTTCTTCGATCATATGCTCCATCATGTGGCGGTGCATGGTTTAATGGATTTAACGGTGCAAGCGACAGGTGATTTACACATCGATGCGCACCACACTATTGAAGATATTTCGATTGTATTGGGCCAAGCGATCTGGCAAGCCTTGGGTGATCGGTCCGGAATTGTGCGGATGGGCGCGGCGTATGTGCCGATGGATGAAGCGTTGGCGCGGGTGGTCGTAGATTTGAGCGGACGACCCTATGCCGTCATTAACGCGGAATTTCTCGCGCCGATGATGGGCCAAATGCCAACCTCCTTAGTGGCCCATTCGCTTGAATCCATTGCTTTTGCGGCGAAGATGAATCTACATGGTGAAGTCTTTTATGGCAAAGATGATCATCATAAAGCTGAAGCACTCTATAAAGCGTTTGGACGCGCGATGCGCCAAGCGGTCGAATTTGATACACGACGGTCAGGCATACCCAGTACGAAAGGAACTTTAACCAAATGATTGCTGTCATTGATTATGGGGCGGGAAATTTGCGGAGTGTGGTGAACACGTTTCGTAAGCTTGGTGCGGATATTTTTATTGCCGAAAAACCGGAACAACTTAAAGATGCGGAAAAAGTTGTTTTGCCGGGAGTAGGGGCTTTCGGGGCAGGCATGGATGCGCTCCGCCAAACCGGATTTGTTGAGCCCATTAAAGATGCGGTACAAGCGGGTAAACCACTTATCGGGATTTGCCTCGGCATGCAATATTTGTTTGAGGTGAGCGAAGAAATGGGTACGCACGAAGGGCTAGGATTGTTACCGGGTCGCGTGGTTAAATTTGAAACGGCGCAAACACCCCGGATTCCGCATATCGGCTGGAATCAATTGCACCAACAACAAACGCACCCGATGCTGGCGAATGTCGAGGACGGCGGTTATGCCTATTTCGTACATTCCTATTATGTGGACGCGGGTGAAGCTTCGGATGTCTTGGCGTCTACGGATTATGGCATTGATTTTCCGAGTGTGGTGGCCCGTGAAAATGTGGTGGGTATCCAATGTCATCCCGAAAAAAGTCAAACGGTGGGGCAACAATTTCTCAAGAATTTCATGGAGTGGTAGTTATGCCAAATACGCTCGATGGCAATTCCAATATTGAATTCATTAGATCAGAAAATATGCGGGATGATAATTTCACATCTTCCATATTCGAGGTCTACGTAGATGATGACAAAGGGCGGGCCTATTTAGGGGAGTTAAGCCGCTATAAGCATGAGTGGAAGGTCTATCTAACGGGGCGAGATCTCACTGCGGAGAAGCCAACGCAAGCCAAAGATATTGAAATTGACTGGAAAGACTTTGTCGGTATATTCCAGAAGTTTCTACTCTTTATCGAACAAAGTGATGCCCATTACATCAGTAAATTGCGGCAATTTGCCCCGGAAGATGAAGAAGAAATATACGGGACAAAAGATGATACAACTGAATGAACGACG
The DNA here is from genome assembly GCA_050303635.1 of Anaerolineae bacterium. Taxonomy (GTDB): domain Bacteria; phylum Chloroflexota; class Anaerolineae; order Aggregatilineales; family J027; genus JAKEEQ01. The sequence goes on along the minus strand of JBNLCD010000587.1, from coordinate 2,051 downwards.
TGTCCTGAAGAATTTTATGGAGTGGAAAGTATGATTATTTATCCGGCAATTGATATCCGGAACGGGCGGGTGGTGCGTTTACTTTATGGCGACCCGAATCTCGAATCCGTGTATGGTGAAGACCCCGTTGCGACAGCCCAAGAATGGCAACAAGCGGGGGCGGATTGGGTGCATATCGTGAATTTAGACGGGGCACTCGGTGAAGAAACGACGATTCTCAATATTGTGCGCCAAATTGCGGACACCGGTCTGAAAATTCAATTTGGGGGTGGGATTCGCTCAATGGATGCGATTCAACAAGCGCTGGATGCAGGCGTCACGAGGGTGGTACTCGGCACATTCATTGTGCAAAATCCTGACCAAGCGCCGCTGATTGCCGACAAATTCGGCGCAGAAGCGATTACCGTGGCACTGGATGCCAAAGATGATCAAGTGACGACACATGGCTGGCAATCCACTAGTGAATGGACTCCGGTTGGCCTCGGACAGAAATTTGCTGAAGCAGGTCTTAAACACGCGCTGTATACCGATGTCAGTAAAGATGGGGCATTGACAGGCACGAATGTTGAGGCCACATCCCAACTAGCCACCGAAACCGGACTTGCGGTGATTGCCTCCGGGGGTGTCGCCAGTCTGGATGATGTGAAGTCGGTGCAAGCGGCAGGCAATATTGACGGAGTGGTGATCGGTCGCGCTTTGTATGCGAATTTGCTCAAACTTGAAGACGCGCTGGCGCTCGCACAGGAAGGTTAAGCCATGCTCGCAAAACGAATTATCCCCTGTTTAGATGTTAAAGAAGGGCGCGTTGTCAAAGGCATTAACTTTGTCAATTTGCGCGATGCAGGCGATCCCGTTGAACAAGCCGCGATTTATGACCAAGAAGGTGCGGATGAACTGGTTTTTCTAGATATTGGGGCCACGCATGAAGGTCGTGATACGATGTTAGATGTCGTGCGGCGGGTGGCGGATTCAACCTTTATTCCCTTCACCGTCGGGGGTGGGATTCGCACCGTTGAAGATATGCGTGAGACCTTATTGGCTGGTGCTGATCGAGTCAGCGTGAACAGTGCCGCCGTCAAAAACCCCGATGTGATCAATGCCGGCGCCGAAAAATTTGGGGTGCAATGTATCGTGGTGGCGATTGATGCGCGCTGGAATGGTGATTTTTATGAGGTGTTCGTGGCGGGTGGTCGTACACCGACAGGGCTGAATGCAATTGAATGGGCGCTCGAAGTTGAAGCACGCGGCGCAGGCGAGATTTTATTGACTAGTATGGATAAAGATGGCACCCAAGATGGCTATGAGCTCAATATCACGCGCCAAATTGCCACAGCGGTGAATATTCCTGTGATTGCCTCCGGTGGAGCAGGCGAAAAATCGCACTTTTATGATGCACTCATGGATGGGCAAGCTGAGGCCGCATTGGCCGCAACGCTCTTCCACTATAAGACGCTTAGTATTGGTGACCTCAAATCTTATCTGCATGAACGTGGCGTGCCTGTGCGTTTAACGGGAGCAGTGAATGGATAATTTGAAATGGAATGCGGATGGGCTCTTGCCAGCAATTGTGCAAGATGCGCAGACGAAGCAGGTTTTGATGATGGCGTGGATGAATCGGGAATCGCTCGCTTTGACTCAATCGACAGGTGAAACACATTTTTGGAGCCGAAGCCGTCAAGAACTGTGGCACAAAGGTGGGACGAGTGGCAACACACAACGCGTCATCGATTTGTGGATTGATTGTGATACCGATACCTTACTTGTTTTAGTAGAACCCGCGGGTCCGGCGTGCCACACAGGTGAAGTCAGTTGTTTTTTCCGGAAATTGGAGGAAGTCCTTGAGTCAGATGATTGAAAAACTATATGCGATTATTGAAGACCGACGTGTGAATCCGCAAGAAGGTTCGTATACCAATCTACTTTTTGCCAAAGGTGAAGATAAGATTGTGCAAAAAGTCGGTGAAGAAGCGGTGGAGGTGGTGATTGCCGCTAAAGGTCAAGGTAAGGAGCGCCTCATATCCGAACTGGCTGATTTGACCTATCACACCTTG
>JBNLCD010000586.1:0-3627 GCA_050303635.1 Anaerolineae bacterium | reverse complement strand
AAGGCACAGGCTCAGTTGATTTTACAGTGTCTGTAACGGATGAGAAAAACTTGCCAATTGAATGGTTGGTGAGCGGCGCTGTTTTTGTATTGATAGTAATTGGTGGTGCGGCTTATGAGCTTCGTAAGCGCGCCCAAAACGAGGATTAGGTACCGTGAGTATACGTGAACAAGAATCGAATGCGGTGCGGCTGTCTGTCGCAACGACCCAAGAGCGTCCGTCTTGGTTGAAGGCAATTATCCAATTGTTCAAATTACGGGTGGTGACCCTGCTGGTTTTTGCGTCGTTAGGTGGCGCATTTATTGGCGCAGGGGCTATGCCAAGTTTTAGCGCAGTTGTGTTAATTTTCTTCGGCGGTGGCTTTGGTGCGGCGGGTGCATCCGCCATCAATCAATATTTAGAACGTCATATGGACGCCGAAATGAAACGGACCAGTAATCGACCGTTGGTTAACGGCATGATTAGTAATCCGCATATCGTTCTGGGTGTGGCTTTGGCGATGATTGGTATTCCGAGTGCTATTATTGCAACATTTAACTTGCCAATGGCCTTCTTTATTCTTTTGGGTGCATTGATTTATGTGGTTATTTATACCGTATGGTTGAAACCACGGACTATTCTCAATATCGTGATTGGTGGCGCGGCCGGCAGTTGTGCGGTCATGACAGGTGGCGCGGCAGTTGGAGCGTGGCAAGATACGGGCGTGATTGTGTTGTCCCTTATCTTATTCTTGTGGACACCAGCCCACTTCTGGGCCTTGGCCATTATGTGCAAAGATGATTATATGCGCGTCGATATTCCGATGTTGCCAGCCCGTACCAACAATCAAGATGCGGCAAATTGGGCCTTCTTACACGCGGCGGCAGTGGTCTTTGGGGCGATACTCTTGGCAGTTATTCCGCAACTCGGCTGGCTCTATTTTATTCCCACCGTTTATGCATCATGGTACTTTGTGAAACATGCGTGGCAATTGGTGCGTGATGCTGAATCTCAACCGAAAGCTAAGACGCTCTTTATGACAAGCAATTATTATCTGACGATCATCTTGCTATTTGCTTGTTTCTCAGCGGTTTTGAATATCTAAATCAATAACGTGACTATTGATTAGAATTGACATGGGGCAGACGAAAATCTGCCCCATTTTTATTTATTATTCTGATTCTTGCGCAGGCATCTGAGCTAGAACATCTTGCGCAGTCTTTTTGGAGACAGGATCAGGATCGAATTCGGCGGCTTGTTGCAGATATTGGCGCGCGGTGGGTGTGCCAATTTTGCCTAGGGCAATTGCGGCAAAGGCTCGATAACGTAATTGATTGGGGTCTGTTGCATAGTTGCGTGAATCGCGTTGGTGTTGCGTATTTACATCACGGTGGCGACCCAAGACTTTCATACCGGTGTCAACGGCCCGATGAGTATTTTCACTACGGCTCGCCATTGCTTGCGTTTTCTCTAGAGCGAGTTGGATAGCGCGTTGCTCATCTTCGGGACTAAACAGCACTGCTTTGAGAGGCTCCACAGCCTGTTCATCGCGACTTTCACCCAATATATGAACGATGGGCTTCTTGAGCAAGGCACTTTGATTGGGGTCTGTTACGAGCGGAATCAAATACGGTAACGCATGTTCACCCAGTTCGATAAGACCTTGCAAGGCACGCATTTCACGGGCCGGACGCGTATTTTCATAATCCGCAAAGTCGCGGGCAAAATCTTGCCAATTCATATTGATGTCAAATTGACCCAATAATTGATAGGTAAGTTGACGATAGGTTTCTTCCGATAATTCAAGACCATTCACGGCACAAGTTTGGGCCCAGAACGGATCAATTGCCATCAAATCGTTGATGACCGGGTCAGACTTTTTGACAATTCCGGCGAGAGCTTGCAGAGCATAATCCCATTTATCGGGAATACGATACAAACGCGTAAACATGGGCTTGTTATAGCGACTCGTAAACCCTTCGCGCTTGAGTTGGAGGGCGGCAAAATAATCTTGCATCATTTCGTGGTAGAAGCGGATATAATCACCATCTATAGAGAGAATATTCGCGCTTTGGCCAGCCAAGACTAAATTGTAGGACCCCAATTTTTCGATGGCAAATTGGCGATTAATATCATTGGGGCGACCTTCTTCAATAATGGCAAAAGCCAGTTTGGAAAATGCCAATTCCAGATCAAAATAGTGAACTCCGGTGTTATCCTGCTTATTTTCTTCACGTTTCCACAGCGCATCAATCAAGACCTTCGTTAATTTGCCGGGATTACTTGGCAAATCACGACCGGGGGATTCGTCATAGGCGATAATCAAAGCCGAAAGCAGATAGGGATTTTGAGCAAGATTATAAAGGCTGTGGCCCGTGGCTGGCTTGTTGCTTTTTGCGTCCGGCAAAATAATGTCTAGGAATTTATCAGCATCGTCTGGGATATAGTTATTCACAAACATCCGAATTTGCGGTTCTTGCATAGGCGCAATAGCCACGGTGGGCAAGCCTAAATTCAAGTCGCTTTCGTAATCTTCGCGGCGGGCCGTCACAACAACATGTTGGGGCGCATTGCTGGAATGAAGCCAATCATGGAGCTGTCTGGCTTTTTGGCGACCCTGGCTCCCCATTTCATCCAAACCGTCTAGGTAGAGAATGCCTTGGCCGCTCTGGAAAAATTCCAAAACATCGATGCCCGCCGGTAATTGGTTATCGAGCCATTGGGCACGAATAAAGTCAACCGGGTTGGATTGACCTTGCCATTCACTTAAGCGTACATAGAAGGGTAACGGTGCATTCGCGCTTTCCCCATCATGATAGTACAGATTAGCTTGTTCAAAAGCGATGCGTCGCAACAAAGTGCTTTTACCTGCGCCGGGTTCACCGACGACCGCAAGGCGTTGATAGCGCGTCAAGGCGTCATTCATATCATTAAAGTGAGTTTCAGCGGCATTGCCTTGCATCGCCTGTTGAATTACGTCGAGACCCGGTGCGAGACGTTTGCCACGAGGATCGGGTCGATAGCTTTGATCGGTTGAAACAGACGTGGCATGTTCTGCCAAATCGACATATTCCAACACACCATGATAGGATTCCATGTCGCGCATTACACGCATGGCATAGCTCATTAAAACGGTTGGGGCATCACCAAACTGGGCAGGTAGGCCAGATTTCAGCGCACCAATGAGTTCGTACAGTTTTTCATCGTATTTTTTCGACGTGGGTTGAGAATCTTGAAAATCAGTTTCAGTAATCTCATGAAAATTCACGTATTGAATACGTTCAATTTCTAGGGGCCGGTCTTTGGCTTCGATGCGGCGCAGACCAATCGGGTAAATTGGATTATTGAGCGTACTGGTGCGATGCATTTCACGTAAGCAATAATCTGATTTCAGATAGGCTGGGGTAAGAATGGGCAAGAGGGCCGCGCTATTATTTAAGCCATCTTGGAGCGCTTTAATCCAATCCTGGCCAACGCGGATGTCATAATAATCCATCCAGACATTGATGCCTTCGCCTCTTAAATCGCGATAAAGACGGTGGGCCAGCGCCTCATCAACCGCACCTTCGCGCGTATCTGAGTTCTTTTGCTCGTGACGATAGCTAATAAAAATATGTTTCTCTTCAGACATAAATGCTACCTCTTCAT
>JBNLCD010000585.1:0-3639 GCA_050303635.1 Anaerolineae bacterium | reverse complement strand
GTCAACTCGATTGGCGTGGTCCAGATTTGTGGGTATTCGGCCAAGATGCCGATGCTGAGTGGTTTCATGTCTATTTATCAGAACCTGAAATGACGGGCTGGATCTGGAAAGAAAATATCAATCTCTTCGGTAAATGCGATGATTTGCCGGATATGAGCGCCAATCCTGAAATTGAAAATACGCCACCCCGTCCGCCGCAAATAGATTTGCCGGATTTTGCCGCAGATTTAGATTTTACTGAAAATGACACCGTTTATTTCCTTAATTCGGGCATGATTTATGTGCGGCGTGAAATCGAAGCTATTCCTTTGCAGGCACATATCGTTGTCATTGATTTGACGGCTGAGCAATTACATATCGAACCATACATTGGGGCGGTGCCATTTACTAGCGCTACATTGGTTTCCGAAATGGTCGCTGAAACGGGTGCCTTTATTGCCATCAACGGCGATTTTTATGCAGGTAATTATATGCCGCAAGGGATTACCGTGATTGATGGTAAAGTTATCACCTCACCTAAATTTCGCGCCTCGTTTGCGCTAACGGATGATAACCAACCTTATATTGGCTATTTTACGCAAGAATGGTCATGGCAAGCATCGGTGCAAACCGTGGATGAAGAAGCGTGGATTCCATTGCAATTGATGAATGTGCCCTGTGATCCCGGTTGGCTGTGTCTCTATTCGGACGCTGTTGGTTATCTGCCAAACCGCTTCGGCTTTGAAGGTGTGCATGTTTTGCTCGATGAAAACCTTGAAGTCGTCGCTATTCAAAGTGGCTACATTGATATACCTGAAGGGCACTATGTTTTGCAGGGCGGCTATAATACCGCGACAGGTCAGTGGCTTCTGGAAAATCTCGAAATTGGCGATAGCATTATCCTAAATCTAACGACTAACCCGCCGTGGCAAGATTACGAGCAAATTATCAGCGGGGGTCCCTTTATTCTAGAAGATTCAGAATTCCGCCAAGATTGTAATCCCGATGCGGATGAAGAAGAACGGATCTGCGAAGAATTTGCTGAAAATTTCCGGGGCTCACATTATGGCGAAAATCATATCCCGCGCACCGGAGTGGGCTATAGCAAAGACGGTAAATTGCTCTATCTCGCTGTGGTCGAAGGTTATGAAATTGACCATAGCGGGGGCATGACCCAAAACGAATTTGCCGATTTATTCCGTGAATTTGGTGCGGATTATGCGATGGAATTTGATGGTGGTGGGTCGTCTGGGATGTGGATTGATGACGGATTTGTCAATGATTTCGGATCTAAGGGCGAGCGCAAGTTAAGCAATGCTTTAATGATCTATTGGGACGAGTAATTTAGAATGCCCTCAGATTCAGAATGGGGGCATTGCTGTATTGCAATTGAAATTAGGCTATGCTACAATGCCTGCCGTTCGGTGACCGAACCAACGGTCACTCTTTTTTTGTCTAAAAACATGCAATAACCACCAATTTTGGTGATAAGCAGAGCAGGGAAGCAAACAAAATGGACTTGATCAATAGCTTACATGTAGAAGATCGGGGCTTTCCTGAATTGTATCCGGGTGATGAAGTCCGCGTGCACTTGCGGATTGTCGAAGGCTCCCGTGAACGTATTCAGGTCATTCCCGGGATGGTCATTCGGTTGCGCGGCGGCGCGAATAACAAGAACTTCACCGTGCGCCGGATTGCGAGTCATGGTATTGGCGTAGAACGTACATTCCTCTACCACAGCCCACGTATTGAAAAGATTGAAGTATTGCGTCACAGTAAAGTACGCCGTGCTCAACTCTACTTCATGCGTGAACGTCGTGGGAAGCGGGCACGTCTCCGTGAAGCGCGTGTTGTTAATCGCAACAAGTAAACTTTCCCAGACATCTATTTGGAACAAAGGACCCGCCGATTTTGGCGGGTTTTTTGCTTGTTTATCATTATTCTAGTGCAAGACAGGCTTCACTAGTATTCACCAAATCGCCGCGCACCCACGTTCCCTCAACTAATTCATACCACGTATAACCTTGGGAATCTTCGATCTGACGAATGGCTACCCATGAATGATCTTCTAATTCACCCATTGCGCGGGTATCGGTGGATGGTTGCCAATAACGCACCACCGTTCGGTCTGCTGTAATCACACATTCAGCATCACTAGGAATACCCCAGACACGAACCAGTCCACCCAATGTTTCAACCAAGCGATTATCAGCGAAGTCAAACTGAACATTTCCACTGTTGGTGGCCCATTCATAATGTAAGTCACCTTCACTATCCCATAACCGCGCTCTATCGTCACGGGCTGTCGTCACCAAGAACTCGCCATCGGGTAACCAGAAAATATCTTGAGGCTGGGCTGGATGTTCCAATATTTGAATGGTTTCTAGAGACTCGGTATCCCAAATGCGGACGGTATTGTCAAGACTACCTGAAGCAAGGTGAATGCCATCTGGTGACCATGCCAATACTTTTACATCGCTGGTATGGCCGATTAATGGGGCAATATCTTTACCAGACTGGGCATCCCAGAGAATAATAAACGGATCATAACTTACATCCGGAAACTCACCATAACTCTCCACGGTGGCCAATAGTGGTTGATTATCACGCCACCCCAAATCAAGATACCATTGATCGTGGTCAAAATCTTGGAGAAGTTCACCAGTTTGGCTATTCCAGAGCATAAATTGTTCATCAACACGGGTGAGCGCAACCGTTTGACTATCCGGTGACCAATGTAATTCAACATTAGCCGTCCGATTAACATTCCCCAGAACGAATTTCTCTTCACCAGTATAGCCATCGTAAAGAATGATGTCTTTATCCACCAAAGCGACAAACTGAGTACCGTCGGGTGCCCACGCGATTTCCTCAAACGTGATGATGTCAGTATAGTTTGCCACTTCAATACGCTCATTCGTAGCCAAATTTAGGAGAAAAATACGATTGATATCTTGTCCAGCATCGTTGGGCAACAACTCATCACCCTGCACTACTAAACGTGTGCTATCCGGCGACCAAGCCAGATATTTAACATAGTTAGCTGACGGGAAAAACACATCTTGTTGCGTGCGACTATCGATATGCCAAAGATTCAGCGAATGAAATCCACCTTCAGCGGCGATTTGGCCTGTGTTTGAAACGGCTGGATCAATCAAAGTTGTTGGCATAAATTCATAGATTTTCTCACCAGTGGCGACATCCCATATAAACGTGGTTTCGAAAAATGCATTCGTGGCTAATTGGGTGCCGTCGGGTGACCAAGTAAGGCTCCCTACACCAGTTTGATGTTGGGCAATACGTTGAATTTCCGTTTCGTTTTCTACATCCCAGATGATGACTAAACCATTGCCATAACCCACGGCAAGTTGGGTGCCATCCGGTGACCACTCCGCCTCATAGACAAAGTCATCAATTTCAGGCAACGTTTTAACCTCTTCGCCTGTTGTTACATCCCAAAATCTGATCGGTTCTCCGCCAATAGCTATCAGATATTTGCCATCAAGGGACCACTGTAGATCTAGCTGAAATTTAGCTTCAGTTGTGAAACTAAAAATTTCAGTGCCGGTTTCGGGGTTCCAAATCGTTATAATTTCTTGGTCATCATCATTCGCATGCATAGTGGCAAAGGAATCACCATCGGGTGACCACACTAGGCCG
>JBNLCD010000584.1:0-3667 GCA_050303635.1 Anaerolineae bacterium | reverse complement strand
GCGGACTACATGCGGCTGAACGTCACGCGCGGCTAGCAATGCTATTTTTTCAGCATCATGTTGCACTGCATTAAATTGACGCGGTCCACTATCCGCCAAAACATATTTTTCATGGCGCGGACGCACAATTGCATCACTATCATAGAACGTGAAATCTTGTTGATTGAAGAGTAAATCTGTTTCTTGCTCTGGATAAATCGCCAGATAATTCTCAATTAGATCGAGATTGTAGGTCCAGTGATCGACCCAATAGCCCTCGCCGAAAACGGTATCTGTCGCTTGGGTGGTGTGAGCAAAGACCGTGTCCAAAAATTCATCAATCGAAACTTTGATCTCAAGATGCTGAACATCAATGAATTTAAGCAATTCACCGGGTGTAAAGGCTGAAAAATCGAAGCTACTTAAACGTTCAGCAGGTTCTACCAGTTGCCGAACCGTCTCGACTTTAGCAGGTGCGAGGGTGAATTTACTGCCCTGAATAACCAGTGGATTATAGCCATCGAGTTGAAGCAGATTCGCGAACATCCGCACATTGAAATCAGCGACAGCTGGCTTGAGCCAAACATCTTCGCGCCGATTTTGGTTCACATCCCGAAAATTACCATTGCCTTGCGACATGGGTTCGGCGGCGAGGAAAAACGCATTATAATCGCGTTCCATATCGCCGTGCTTGCGTGAATAAACATGATAGACGGCATCGTCGCCCAGAATCAGCGGCCAACCACCCCGCATCACATTATCGAGGAATGTCTGGCGTGTATACGCATCAAAAACAGCACTGCCCGTTTTAACGGCGACTGTATCGGTTAAGTTTTGCACGACGGCTTGACTGGCCACATATTGATCTTGCAGATAGGTGGCGCTGGCGAGACGCGGCGCTTCCTGGTTTAACGCTTCAACCGTGCTGATATGCCCGATAATGCTATTGAGCGTCAAACTTTCATGTGGGGCAAGCGTGATGGTTGTCCCAAAGAAACCGCACGGGGTTTTGCCCACTGTGACTTGTTTTTGCTTGAGCATATCGGCGAGACCCCGATGAATGAAGTTTTCGGGATAGCTCAGCGCGGTATTGCTCCCGAAAATAATCATGGGGTCTACTATCGGTTGCAGAATTTCGGATGCCCCATTGTGTTCATAGAAAGCGAGATAGAAATTCCCAGCCTCCACGCCTTCCACTTCGGATTTATCGACGATGCTGGCCCGTGTGCGATAGAAGGGAAGTTTGTTTTCTGTGTTAAAGACTTCAAGCCACGCTTCGCCCGTGCGCGCCATCATTTTCAGGAACCAGTCATTCGTGCCATAGGGCACCACCGCCGCCATGCCATCCAGTATTTCTAATTTCAGCGGTTGATTAAATATATTTGTCACCGTGACTTGGCGCACGAGTCCGGCTAAGGGTTCATTCGCCAGGGTGAAATAGCGAATATTGGTTTGTAAACCAAATTTCGGCTCAACTTCCTGGATTTCCAATTCATTCATGCCGATAAACATATCGCGTTGAGGATTGGGTGGATAACTCAAGGGTGAAAAGGGTTCATAGTAGTCATCGGTAATTTTGATAAACGTACGAAAGCCTGTATACGCGGTGCTTTGATAGGCTTTATTCGCCGGCTGAAATTCCATAATTGGCGAGTCTTTGCTTTCAACGCCGAAACCCGCAATAGCTTGGCCGCGATTGGTATAGAACACCCACAGCGGAATGCCTAAAACCCCCGCAATACCCGGTAAGAAGCTAGAGAATGCTTTTTGGGCGGGATAATTTTCGATCTTAAAGCGTCCGAGGTGATCAAATCCCATATGTTTTAACCTTTTATCAATTGGTGGATTAGTATTATTTTATAACAGAGAGGGTGTGCGACTACAAAACGAGGTTTAACGCCCTCCGGCCTGCGGCCACCTCCCCCGAACACAGGGGAGGCGGACTTGAGTGTTTATCCTTCTCACCCATGTATGGGGGAGATGTCGCGTTAGCGACAGAGGGGGTTAATGTATTCTGATTTTACTCAGCGAGTTGATACACACGAATATAATCAATCAGCATTTCTTGGGGGAAGACGGTGGTGTCATCGGGTGAACCCGGCCAATTGCCGCCCACTGCCACATTCGTAATCAAGAAGAAATCGTGATCATAAACCCATTCACTGTTGCCGATATTGCCCACAGACGCGGTGCCAAACAATTCACCATCCACGTACCAGCGAATCACATTCGGATCCCAATCGATGGCAAAAATGTGGTAATCGTCACTGAAATTTTCAGCAATGCTATAACTACTACCGATACCGCTCGCACCTGAATAACCGGGTCCATGAATGGTGCCATGCACCATTTCACGTTCATGGCCAACATTTTCCATGATGTCAATTTCACCGGAAGCCGGCCATTCAACCTCAGGGAAGTTCGCGCCGAGCATCCAGAATGCAGGCCAAACACCTTGGCCATAAGGAATTTGGATACGGGCTTCAACGCGTCCATAGGTGAATTCGACTTTGCCTTGGGTGATGCAACGGGCAGAAGTGTATTCACACGCGCCATACCAACACTCCCCATCTACGGTGCTTTCCTGAATAGCCTGAATGGCTAAATTGCCTTCACCGTCGTGCGCGACATTGTCGAGGGAGGTGGTGTAATATTCGAATTCATTATTGCCCCAACCGTGACCGCCCACTTCGCAGGTCCATGAGGCTTCATCAATAGGCGTATTGGCTTCAGCGTCAAATTCATCGGCCCACAACAATTCCCATTCACGTGAATCCCAGCTAATGGTGTCGTCGAGAATGAAATTGCCTTCGGGCGGCGCATCACTCGTAATGACTTGGCCTGTATTTTCAACATTGAACAGACGGACATCATCAATTTGCATGACGCTCGTTGTGCCCGCTAAACCATAACCCACCACTTCGGCGGCATTGAAATCACTATCTTGTTCAAATAAGGCGAAGGGCACTGTCAAATATTGCCAGCCCGTGAAATCATCGGCCAGTGTATAGGTTGCAATGGCTTGGGCCGTCGGATCTTCGGCATTGAGACCATTGAGGATTTCAACGGTGAGTTCATCGCCTTGATTCGTACCATAGAGCCAGAAACCGATGGCATTGTAGGTTGACCAATCTTGACTAATCCAGTCATTACTATCGGTGAAAATATGACGGAAACCGCCTGTTTCAATCGCCAAAACATTGGTGGGCTCTGCTTGCCCCGGTAAAGCTAGGGCCGTTTCGGGCAAAACTTGCCGAATGGCTAAGCTGGTATCAGCCGTTTGCGGAACGAGACCGATCCAATTATCAAAATCGTCTTCGCCAATCCAAATGCCGTTTTCAAAATCATCGAGCGCACCCGTTTTACTGAGTTCTGACGTGAATTCATAGTCACCCATGACAATCGGTGTACCAGCGCTATCCCAGAAAATGAGTTTGCCGAATACACTTGGGTTTTGATAAGACGCATCGCTGGTATCGAAAACGGACCAGATCAATTTGGTATCGCGATTGGATTCGTTGGCCGCGTTCAAATGAACTTGGAAGCCCATTTCTTTGCCAGTTTCGGGTGTAATATCCCAAATATCGCTGTGGAGCGGGATTGAAACTTCAACGGCCCAGCCTTTTTCGGTTTCGACCACGATTACACTCGCATTGAGCGTATTGCCACGTACCCCAGATAAGACAAC
>JBNLCD010000583.1:0-3670 GCA_050303635.1 Anaerolineae bacterium | reverse complement strand
CCATCCACACCGAGTTCATGATTGGGTCGGCCGAAATGAATATCGATGGTGTTTTGGCGGATGGTACGATTGAACCCATTATGCAGAATGGTGAATGGGTCTTTGCCGTTTAGGCTGTGATTGAACGCATTCATTTGCTAAATAGTATATAGTTAATAGGGCTTGCTTATTTATAATAGGCAATCCCTTTAATTTATGCGAGAATATGACGAAATTTTCCCAATTGCAGTGAAAGGTTATTGGTACCGTGAATTTTGCGGAAAAATTAGAAAAATACATGGAAGTGGTAATTCGAGTCGGCTTGAATGTACGGCCCGGTCAAACTGTGATGATTAATGCCTCCGCCCAAGATTATGAATTTGTACGGGTGGCAACAAAAGCCGCTTATGAAGCTGGCGCACATCATGTGGAAGTCTTCTGGAATGACCCCTATCTTTCGGTTGTTCGCTTAGAAGAAGCTCCCGAAGATTCACTTGAAATTACCCGTGATTATATTTTTGCAGAAATGGCGAAAATCGGTAAAGCCGGTGGGGCCTTCTTATCCATGAGTGCTTCTGACCCGACATTATTTGAAGGTCAAGATCCCCAACGTATGCAAAAGATGCAACTGGCCAGCGCGAAAAGCTGGAGCCGCTACCAAAAAGAGATGGGTGATAACAACGAAAACTGGTGTGTAATTCAAATTCCGAATCCGGGCTGGTCGCAAAAAGTTTTCCCCGATGTTGGTCCAGAAGAAGCCGCTGAAAAATTATGGGATGCGATTTTCCAAACCTGTCGCGTGGATGCGCCCGATCCGGTGGCCGCGTGGCGCGATCATGTCGAAAAATTGGCTATGCGCAGTTCTTATCTCACGCAAAAGAACTATACCGCCCTGCATTATCAAGCCCCCGGTACGGATTTGACCGTGGGTTTGCCCGAAGGTCATATTTGGAAGGGTGGAAGCTCGGTTACGGAATATGATATTGAGCATGTGCCGAACTTGCCGACCGAAGAAGTCTTTACGCTCCCCCATAAAGATAAGGTCGATGGGGTGGTTCGTTCGACTTTACCTTTGAATTTGCGCGGTTCTTTGATTGAAGATTTCTCCCTGACGTTCAAAGATGGCAAGGTCGTTGATGTCACGGCTAAAGTTGGTGAAGAACACCTCAAGATGTTGCTTGAGACCGATGAAGGCGCAACACGTTTAGGGGAAATGGCGCTGGTACCGAACAGCTCACCGATTTCCCAAATGGGCTTTGTCTTCTTCAATACGCTCTATGATGAAAACGCCTCCTGTCACTTTGCCCTCGGTCGCGCTTATCGTGAAACCTTAAAAGATGGTGTTGCGATGAGCGATGAAGACTTTGCCGCTAAGGGTGGCAATGACAGCAATATTCATGTGGACTTTATGGTTGGGTCCGGTGAAATGAATATTGATGGCGTCTTAGCCAATGGTGAGACTGAGCCGATTTTGCGTAATGGTGAATGGGTGATTGAAGTCTAATTCAAGATCGCTGTTTCTAAGTTATCTATAAAATCTAGAACGTGACAAACTTCATAAGTCTGTCACGTTTTTTTGTTGGTTATTGAACATGAGTTTTGATTTAGTCTTGTGCTCAGAATCGGATCATTGCTGAGTTGCACCCAAGATAAGGAGCTAATGATCTTTGAAAATTTAATAGGGATATAGATGGCGGACAGCATAATGAAGTTTAACAATTAAATGCGGGTTATGTTTTAACTACCCCCTCCGGCCTGCGGCCACCTCCCCCGAACACAGGGGAGGCGGGATTCCGGCGGCTTCATTCTCACCCATGTATGGGGGAGATGTCGCGTTAGCGACAGAGGAGGTCTAGTTTATAACCCAGATTATTTAGTTAAAACGCATCATTCCGTCCGTGACTAACATATCCCGATTATTTCAGCAAACCACATAAGTGATCTGTCTCATAATTGACGAGGTATGTCTACCAAACGTACACAGCTAGACCGAGAATCGAAGCTTGCTTTAGCATGCTTGTTTTTATTGTTAGCGGTATGGCTTCAGCCTACCGCGCTTCTCGCTTCTCGACCGCTTTATTTACGAGACAGACCAATAAGTCACCTTGTTATGACTAATTTGGGATCAATGGATCAACTCACCCCTAGATTATGCCTTTAAAAAGGGTCTTCAGGCCCTTCCCGATCCAAAACTTACGTTATTTGGGTGATTTGCGCTTATTGGGAGAATGACTACACTTGAAAGTCAAGAGGGGGGTATCTTCTCCAAACCAATAATCGTTGAAGGTGAGACGCATGAACATGGAAGCTACAGAATATGAAGTTGAAGTTCGTAAGAAGGGTGGGTGTTTAACACTCTGGATTATTTTCGCTATGCTGGGCACAGGTGTATCCGCGCTGAGTTATTTTCTGACAACGGGCACCTTGGCTGAAACATATGATAAAGGCGAATCCTTATTCTATGTGTTGGGCGTGCTGGCTTTTATCCAATTTCTCGGTGTCGTGGGCATTGTGCTGTGGCAGAGATGGGGTGCATATTTATATGTCGGTGTCGCTGTCCTTTCGATTGGATTCAACTTATATCTAGGCATCATCTTACAGGGCCTCGGTGGTTTTATTGTCGGGATGTTGCTGATGTATGTGGCCATCAACGAAAAATGGAAATTTTTCGAGTAGCGGCCACCGCGCGTTAGCGATCTTCCTCGTATAATTTTTGAATATAATTCGTGATGGTATCATCCATCTTTTGATCATACGGATAAGTTAGGCGCTGGGCGGTGGCTTGAGCCACTTTGCGAAACAGGTTCATGGAACCAAACAGCGCCTGCCAACTATCAATCGGGTCAAAATGGCTAAAGACTCGATGTAAGCCGCGCCAATTGGCATCCTCGGTCCATTCCTGCATAAAATGGCCGCCGTGCCATGTTTCATATTGCCAGTTATGCGTCGCTTGCGCGTGCCATTCTAGCATCTGAAACAAATCATCCTTAACATAACGGTCGGCTTGTTTCACAACCCACAGATTGCGACGGCGAATTTGCTTGGCCTGATAAATAACGCTATACCAGAAACTTTCATTGGTGCGCCTGAATTTCTCCGCGCTGGGCCGTTGATAAATGGGCGATCCAGTCAGTGGGAGGGGTAACTGCGCCGCGAGACCATCTTTATCCACCAAGACTTCATAGCCGCGTTTTTGGCTATCAAACAGATTTTGACGCGCGACTTGTTGATGGAGTAAATCAATCGGGAAGAACGTGAAATCAACTTTTTGTCCACCCGCAAACACCACTAAAAATTGCGGATCGCCATCTTCGGTTTGCTTGGGCAAGCGAATCCATGTTTCACCAAATTGGCTGATAAACGTGCCTTTGGAAAAATATTCGTTGTAATCGGTCGTATAAATTTCGAAATCGAAATCCGACCATTCATCACCGGAATGGTTGGTGCGGGCTTTTGAGCCAGCTAATAAAATTGCGCGGATTTCGGAACGTTTATGACCCCAAGATTTAATTTGACTGGCGTAATCTGGCATAAATCCTCATTAGAATTAAACAATATATTGACTGCATATAAGTTTTCGGATGTGTATTAATTCATTTTCTTGCACCTGATTATAAGTTAAAACTCATGAGCGTGCACCTCATATCTTAAGTGTCGCCTATCCTTATTTGCTGTAACCGTTTCCTAACGC
>JBNLCD010000582.1:0-3680 GCA_050303635.1 Anaerolineae bacterium | reverse complement strand
CCAGATAAGTTTGACGATCACTTATACTGCGGGTTTCCACTGTCGTAGCAAAGCCTTCTTCGGCGACACCGGCGCGCGTTTGCAACAAATTCCAATAGACAGCCACAAATACAAAAGCCACGATGCCCACGACGGCTAAATAGCGTGCCACCAATGACCATTTTTCGCGCGGCAAGTCTCCATTGAGCCAACTCAAGACAAAATAAATAACGATACCTACACCGAAACCCGCAATCGAAGCACGGCTAAATGTCAGAAAAAGTGTCCATAACCCAATAACCGTTACACTGAGTAAAACGGGTTGGCGAACACGATTTTTCCAGAGACTCAGACTCGCGAGTAAAGCCATAACGACACTTAACCCCAATAAGTTAGGATGTGGGGTTAAGCCATGTGCCCGTAAAAAACGAATGCCCCGACTTTGAATAATATTCGCGCCGCTTACATCCGGTTCGAGATTGAATTCCACCAACCCCAAGCCAATTTTCAGATAATTATCGTCAATTACACGCACCCCAATTTCGGATTGAACGGCCACCTGCCCAATCGCGATAAAGCTCTGGAATAACATCCCCGCACAGAGTGCATAAATTACCCAGCGGTGCGGTGGGCGCAAAGCTAAAATAATCAAGACAAAAATCAGCACTAAATTCCACTGCATGGCTTGCGATTGAGCGACTGCCGAAGATTGCGTCGACCAACCAATAGATAAATTAATCCATACGACAAGCGCCGTTAAACTCATGAGCCAGAAAAAACGGATTTCGCCCACTAAACGATACAGACCTTGTAAGCCACCAAGCAACCACAGTAAGAGCAGACTACCGATGAAGAGGACGGTCGCAAAACGGCTATAATAAACCGCTTGATAGGCTTGACTGGCTAGAGGTTGCTGGAGTCCTTCTTGGAAATAGCGCAACGGCTCGAATACCATCAGGTGCGGGAATTTCCAGATGATTAGCCAACGCGGTCGCCACCAAAAGCCCGAAACAGCAAAAATAAATATGATGATGCCCAGCGAAATAGCGTTTAACCCAGCCTGCCAGCGTGTTAGAATCGTCTTAATAATCCATATCCTGTCTTATGTTCTAAAACTTTCAATCAGAAGCCTCGTAGATTATGATAGAGAATAAACGCCAAGCCAACAGGAGATTTCCATGTTTATCCGTAGTTTTATTTTAAGCTTCCAACTTTTTTTTGATCGACGTGTGCCTGTTTTAACCAAACTTATTCCTGTCGGGACAATGCTCTATTTTTTATCTCCCCTAGATTTTGTGCCAGATATTTTGCCTTACGGGATGATCGATGATTTTGCGATTTTGATTTTTATGCTCAATTTATTTGTGCAAATGAGTCCTGAAGCTGTGATTAGCGAACATGTTGCGCGCATGAGTAAACATGATCGCTTGATTCGGATTATCAGCAATCTCACGCCACTTGACAATATGAATCGTCAATATCAGCAAACACCCCAAAATAAGCAAAATAATGTGATTGATGGCGAAATAATCAAATAATCACGCATTAACCTAGTTGAACTCATAGAAAGGTAGTGAGTATCAAAACTTTTCTACGTATAATCGGCATTTTTCAGATTATTTTCCTTATTTTATTGACCATCGATGTCAATGTAAATCAGGATGCTGTGGGGCAGGCTATTATGGGTATGGTCTGGGGTTTAATCCTGCTCTGGGTTGTCATTGGCGGGTCGCTGATTCGACGTTGGCGTGACCCTATTCGGGCGTATGTGCAGAATCTGGGATTCAATTGGCGTTTTAAATTTGTAGCATTGGCGACACTCTGTGCGCTCATTGAAGAAGCAATCACCGTCGCCATGACCAATCTGGCGCCCGTATTTGGTGTGAAAGTGGGCGAAGCTTATATTACGGCCTCCGCTAATTACCTCGATGTCGTTCTGTTGCACAGTATGATTGTCTTCATACCCATGTTTTTCGCGTGGACCCTACTTCTGCAACGTTATGCATTTAAACCCCTGCAAGTTTTTGTCTTATTTGGCTTTACGGGCATGTTAGGAGAAATTATCAGTTTTGGCGGAACGGGGATTTTGAACATGGGGCTGTGGATTTATGTGTATGGGCTCATGATTTTCTTAAGTGCCTATTCAATTCCAGAAAATCTGGAGGCAAAACCCGTCCGTTTTTATCATTATCCCCTCGCCATTATTTTTCCATTTCTGTTAGCCATTCCGCTGGCGATTGTCATTATCGTTATTCATCCCGTTGGGATTCACTTCGACCCCGTTTAGATTTTTAGTTTGCACATCATTTTCAGCCGAAAAAATTGTGGGTTTTAAGATTTTTTAGAATCAATTTCAAGAATCTTGAAACCTTTTTTGTGTTTGGTTCGTATTGTGGATGTAAAAGTAAATAATTTAAATTCGGATTTAAAAATCTCAATTGACAACTTAGAAATTTTGATGTTTTATTAAACAAATCGATAAACAGGAAATGAAATGAACTAAATTTTGCTGATAGGCGTATGACAAACAGTCCAACCTTGTATTGTAAATTTAGGTTGATTATTGAGTCTTATTATCAGGAGAAAATGTCCTATGTACGAAGATTTTGCAGTCAAAATGGCTAAAATGATGACTGAGTATTCTCAGCCCATCAATAAGGGTGACTTGGTTCTTATCCAAGCATCATCTGAAGCAATTCCACTTGTCCAAACTTTGTATGAAGCAGTTTTACGCAAAGGTGGTCATCCTTTTGTCGTGGGTGGCGTCCCCGGTTTGAGTGATGTTTTTTGGGAAGTGGCTGAAGAACATCAACTTACTTATGTGAACCCAATTACACTCAATGCTTTTGAAAAAATAGACGTGCTTTATAATATTTTTGCGACTACCAATACCAAGGCACGTAATCGGACTGATCCGAGTCGGATGGCCCTTGCCCAAAAGTCCTCCCAACCCATTATGGAAATCTATATGCGCCGCGTAGCCGCGGGTGAACTGCGCTGGTGTATTTTGCCCTATCCTACCAATAGTAGTGCGCAAGAAGCTGAAATGAGCCTGACAGAATATACGGGCTTTGTTTATAACGCCTGTGGTTTTCACCTTGATGATCCAGTTTCCCATTGGAAATCTGTCCGTGACCAACAATTGCGTATCACCGAATACTTAGCTGATAAATCTGAAGCGGTGGTTAAAGGTCCCGGCATTGATATGAGTTTCAAATTCAAAGATCGTGTCTGGGTCAGTGCGCACGGTGATGCGAACTTCCCAGACGGTGAAATTTTCACGGGTCCGATTGAAGACTCCGTCAACGGTACCGTTGAATTTAATTTGCGCACCATTTATGGCGGACGTGAAGTTAGCGGCGTCAAGCTTGAATTCAAGGATGGCAAAGTCGTCGAAGCTTCAGCCGAAAAGAATGAAGAATACTTGATGACTCAGCTTGATTTAGATGATGGGGCACGCTTCTTAGGTGAATTTGCCATCGGGACAAATTGGGATATTCAAGATGTCACGGGCTCGACCCTTTTTGATGAGAAAATTGGCGGCACCATTCATATGGCACTCGGACGGAGTATTCCGCAATCCAAAGGTGTTAATGTCAGCGCGGTTCACTGGGACATGGTGCATGACATGAAAGATGGTGGCGAAATCTATATTGATGGTGAACTCTTCTATAAAGCTGGCGAGTTCATGATCTAATCTA
>JBNLCD010000581.1:0-3681 GCA_050303635.1 Anaerolineae bacterium | reverse complement strand
GAAGGATGTTATGAAGAGAATGTGCATAGATTACCGTTCTCTAAATGAAGTTACTATCAAGAACAAGTACCCATTGCCTAGGATTGATGATTTATTTGATGAAACGACGCCGTTGATGTTCGAAGAAGATTTATTGATCGAATATGCCACATCTATCACCCTTGAAGAAACAACCTTAACTGATCTGGATGACAATGAAATCCCGATTGAGCGGATTACCATTAGTATCGAAGGCGAAGATTTCCTGCCCTTCTATTTGGGCGTTTTAGACGAGGAAGCCCAATCCAATCCAATTATTCAGGTGCTCTTTACCGAGGAATTATTTGGCTCTTTCAATATTACAATCAGTTTCGATGAAAGCGGCGAAATTGTGTTAATCACGGGTTATCTTGAACTCCAACATGTGAATGTCGATGCTTATGCGGCAAATCCCGATGTCTTTGCCGAAGGCGATATTTTAGGGATTGAAGGTGGCTTCTACGTCGAAACTTACTATATGGATCATAAAGCCGATTTAGATCCCATCGAAGCACCCGAACTCGGCTAATCTCTCCAAATGCAAAATCAAAGGGGATGTCGCGCAATGACATCCCCAAATCAACATATATGATGATGTCGATATTTATGACAATTATCTGTCATCATTTACCCAAGAGGAAAATTTCCCCACTAAAGTTTCGTTGGATGTCCATCCCTCAAATTGCTTGTCTAGCGCTTGATATTCCACTTGCCATTGCGCCAAGAATGCATGATAGTCTTCAGCAGATTGCCAATAGTCCACCGTCATATAACGCTGAGGATTTTGCTCATCAGCATATAGTTCGGTGCCCAGATAGGCGGGACTTTGTCTAAAAAATTGGGCCCATGTACCATCCGGTGCATAGGCTTTTTCAAACAAAGTAACATGTTGCTCAATGACATCATATGTCCAGACAATCACATATTTTGCTACAGGCGGATTCATAGTCTTCTCGTTTCCTAAGTTGATGTTTTCCCATTCATGCGATGTTGTTTATTTGTCATAGATTTCAAACTGTGGTAGCCAGCTCATGTTATATTTAGCCAGTCATAATCCCAACGCCCCCCAACTTGTACACATATCCTGACACTAATATTACCAAATAAAGCTAAAATAGAGTTGGACTCGACAATTAGGAGAGTAATCATGAAAACCGGCTTCAACGCAGATCTCAATCAAGACAAACAGACAATCACTGAAGCGCTGACTAAAGCGTTTCGAGACGGGGAAGAATTTGACATCACTTTAGTTTCTTCGGGCACGCATATCCACATCTCTCGACTGATTACATGGGATGAAATTCAAAAGGTTTTTACCAATGCTAATATCCACGAATCCTACGCAGATTTTGCGACTGCAATCCTGAACAACGCATTTGACTATATGAAAGGATGTTTGGACGTTGTCATCGAAGAACGTTCGGCTCAATTAATTGAAAAATATAAGGTGTATGCTGTGAATCATCGGCAAATGCTTGAAATAATCGACAAAGGCAATAAAGTCAAAATACTCAGTTATCTTGGCAATGATGCTTATCTTATTGAGGTATTAAATGGGGATAGTCTTAGCTCATTCGTGAACTAACATATCTTAGACAGTTTCTCGTCTCATAAACGAGAACTCTTTAAAACTACCATTAATCTTCACCCTACTTACCAAGGGTAGCGTAACAATCAACACCCAATAAATGGGTTCATCGTTAAGAACAAATCGAAGTCCATTTATTGGATGCTGTCTTGTCGCTATAGATTTCAAGCTATGGCACGCCTACTGCATCTCATCCGCTTTACACGCCACACTGTCGGAATGACAGACATACCACACATTGACCCACACACCGTCTTTCGGGCGTTGATATTCACCCACGGGTTCCACAATCATATTTTCCAGCACAAATGGCATTTCGCGGTAATCTTCGACGACCACATAAAAGCCTTCATACGACTGCGCATAGCCTTCGAGGACATGATAGACATCGACCCACTGCTCAACATCGGTGTCTTTGGGATAACGGTTATGCGAACAATCAATTTCGAGCGAGACATATTCAAAATAATCATTAAACCGCGTGCACATCCAGAACATACCAATCACCGGTACGGTGTTATCACTCTGTAGCGCGGCTTGTGTGTCGAGGTCAGTCAAAATAGCTTCGAGTTCATAGGCACTTTGAATCCCCCGAAAATAATCATTCTCGTCAAAAATGGGCACCTGCAACGCGGTGGCATCATTCATCGCATTCTGCGCAAATGGAGCCGCAAAACTGATGGTCCATACCCCCAAAACAAAAATCGGCATCATGGTGGTGCGATATTGATTGGCGTATTGCCGGATTAAACGCGGTTGCCATTTGAAATCAACATTCTGTATGAGTTGTTGTAATCCATAGAGGCCGCCCGCCAATAAGAAAGCGAGAGCAAATGTCCCCGGTGCCAAATAACGTGTCCGTGTCCGCCATACAAAGAAAATTGCCGGTGACCAGAGTGCAACCAGCCACAAAATCCCATACAGGGCTTTAGGTGGTGCTTTCCACAATAAAATCAACGTCAAAACAAGCAGGGCAATCAACATCGGTTCGCCCAACATGAGGGACAGTTGTTCCCACAAATAACCGTACCGATTGACATCACTCTCGTTCAAGATATTGGTATCGGCTAGCGATTGATCAATGAGGACATAATATTCGCCGCGTGTCGCCACAATAGCCGCCGGAATCAATACAGGCAACCACGCCACAATACAGGTTAGGCCCGCGACAAATAAATACGGGAAATTGCGTTTCGTATGTTGCCAGAGAACCTGAATACGCGTCTGATTTTCCGCCGGTGGATAGTTGCCGAAAAGATAGATGGCAAATATTGGCATGAAGGCGATAAAACTCAGCGTGAGTTTGGCCATAATCGCCAGCGCGACCAATACACCCACGACGCTGGCACGCCGATAGGTTGGTTTCTCTGCCAAATAAATACTTTGCCAGGTGACGAGCACCCCAAAGACGCCTGCAAAGCCATCGGCCAGAACCATACGCTCATAAAATAACGCCAAAGGAGCCAGCGCATAAAAGAGAACCGCCAACAACGCGACTTCGATATTAAACAGCTTCCGGACCAGCGCAAACAACGCCGCACTTCCCAATAATGACCAAATCGCAATGGCCCAGCGCGAAATCAAAAGCGCATGGAGGTGATTACCCTGAAATGGGGCTAACCACACATAGAGCAAAAATTTACCCATACTATCCCGCGCGGGATGTCCATCAAAGGCGACTTCAGCCCGCGCAATATGCCGATGTTCATCAACAAAAAAGGGAATATGCAAGGCGTTATGCGCCCGTAGGTAGAACTGAAATAACAAGAGGAGCACGACAATCAGCAAAATAATTGTGCGCTTATTTTTCATTTTTTATTCCGATGCCTCACCTAACAATACAGTTTAGTGAATGTGACTTCCAACACTACCTCTTTATACGCAAAATTACGCCGTCATGTTGCACAAATCGGCTTATTGACGCCGCTGATTGGGAAAACCCGCCGTGATTTTCCGTTTTAGAGTGTTTAGATTACGAAGTCCGGGGAGCAGGAGACACATAAAGGAAGTTTTTTTGTGAAAGGACGCAGTGGCGCAAACCGCTACGGATTGATGGCTATTGTATAAATAATTGG
>JBNLCD010000580.1:0-3682 GCA_050303635.1 Anaerolineae bacterium | reverse complement strand
CGTACTCGCCCACGAATTGGGCCACGCTATGCACAGTTATTTGATGGATACGAATCAACCCGATGTTTATAACGGCGGCATTTCCAGTTCAGTCGCCGAAACGGCCTCGAACTTCAATCAGGCCATGACCCGTGCTTATTTGGCAACCGCTCAAGCAGATGACCCCAATTTCCAAATGGCCATGATTGATGAAGCTCTGTTTAATTTCCATCGCTATTTCTATCAAATGCCGACCCTCGCTCGTTTTGAATATGAGGTCTTTGATCGGGCTGAAAATGATAAACCCTTAACGGCTGATATCCTGAATGGCATCATGCGCGAACTTTACGAACAAGGTTATGGTGACACGATGGAGCCCGAACTTGACCGGACGCAATCGACGTGGGCGCAGTTCCAGCATCTTTATTCCCCCTTCTACACCTTCCAATATGCAGTCGGAATTAGTGCGGCACATGCCTTAGCCGATGGCGTTTTGGCAAATGAATCTGGCGCGGCAGATCGGTATTTGAATTTCCTCAAGTCCGGTAGTTCGCAATACACGATGGATTTATTCGAAACGGCGGGCGTGGATATGACTTCCGCCGATTCTATCGAAAAAGCGTTTGCCGTCTTGGACGATTTGGTCGGGCGCATGGAAGCCTTGGTGGAATAAGATTCATCCCATATGTATAAAATAATTGGACGGGGGACACTCATGTCTCCCGTTTTTTATATAACAGACATTTACCCGCGTGTTCCTCTGAATATGAGTAATTGAAGAGTATTTCCCTGCTGTTTAAGAACCAACTCTATAATGGGCCAGTATTATTATTGAACAGCGGCCCAAATGGCTTTTCCCTTGTCATTAGAGGATGTCCTGCTACAATGCCATGCCGTGCATATCTGAATAAATTTAGTGGAGAACTTATGCCAATTAAGCTATTAACGAAGCGAGGGTTATGGTTGACCCTCCTACTCCTTATGTTAATTTTACTGATGGCCGCTTGTCGCGAAGAAAAGGTGACGCCCATCGTCCAAAGTGACCGTCAACAAGTTGAAAATGCCACGGCGACTTCCTATGCGTTAACTCATGCCCCGCCCACTGCGGGTCCCAGCCCAACGCCAACCATTACGCCGACCCCCTATCAAACACCCACACCTTTCCCGGATGCTGATCCCGACATGGTTGTCGTGACTGTGGGTAATAGTGACATCACTTTAGCTGAGTTCCAGGCGCGTGTCCGTTACGAACGCTGGTTACCTTTCTATGCTATTGTGCGTAATATGGCTGATGCCAGTTATGATTTGCTCGACTTGTCTCTGCCGCAAAACTCGGAAACCTTGGCGTTGATTTATACTGTCAATGGCGATCCGAATTCATTTGCGGGCCAAGTTCTGGATGTCATGATCACCGAACAAGTCATTTTGCAAGAAGCCGCCAAGATGGACCTCGAAATGGAACAAACCATTTTTGATGGTCGTTTGGCCGCGCGTATTGGCATTACGCTTGGTGAAGGTGGGGCTCGTCCCGACGGTTGGGATGCCGCCTATGATCAATTCTTAGCCGATATGCAACTCTATTCTGGGATGAGTGAAGCACAATTCCTCGAACATATTCGTTCCTTGGCCTATTATCAAGAATTAAGCGAAATTATCGGCGCACAAGCTGAACTGCCGCGCGATGAAATCATCAGTCAAGCCACCGTGCAAGATATTATCATGGATTCCCGTGAAGATGCTTTGGCTGTGATCGAACGTCTCGGTGAAGGTGAACAACTTTTTGCTCTTGCCCGTGAATATGGCAAATTACCGACCGATGGTTCAACTGAACGTGATATTACACGGGGTACTGAAGGGTTGCCGGATGATATCAAGAGTGCCATTTTCAATGCTGAGCAAGGCGAAATTATCGGTCCCTTCCCCACTTCCGAAGGCTGGTATTTGGCGCGGGTTGTCTCCTTTGTTGTCGATATTCCGCAACCAGCAGATCTCCAATCCATCCGTGAAGAATACTATCGGCAATGGATTTTGGAACGCATGGACGACCCCGATTACACGACCGAATATGACAATTGGTTGTCGTTTGTGCCCAAGGACCCATTGCCGAGGGATATTTCTCCCCTCTTGAGTGATGATAATTTTGTGTTGCCGGATTCGCCGTTTGAAGATCTTGACGGCCCAACCCCGACGCCAATTCCGTTGGGGAATTCACCACGCTAGTTGGTGAGTATTCATAGAAAAAATGAGGAGCGCCCACCAGCGCTCCTTTTTGTTCTGATTAATGAAGGATGGCAACAAAGCAAGGACCTAAAGACCCTTGTTAATAGACAGTTTTCACTTCCGATTTTATGACATGGGCTAATCTAAATCAGCTTTGGTTTAGTCCAAATATTCGCTGATATATTCGCGCAGAACAGCGACGGCTTCTAAATATTCGGTCAGGTTCACATGTTCATGCGGGGTGTGGTCAAGATTGCTATCACCCGGACCATAAGCCACCATAGGACAATCCCATTTTGCGCCAACCACATTCATATCACTCGTGCCAGTCTTGACGACAAACGCCGGACGCTTATCTTGGGATCGGATCGCACGCAATAAACCGCGCACCAGCGGGCTATTTTTTTCGCCACGGTAAGCATGTTCCCGTCCATAAAAGTCGAGTTGAACACTTTCATCGACCAAATCACGAATGATTGTTTCAACTTCCTGCGGTGGATAATCCAAGGGCAAACGAAATCCAATAATGAGTTCGGCTTTTTCGTGAAATCCATCAGCCGAGGTGTTAAAAGATTGCAGTCGACACAGAACTTTGTCGAATAAAGCGGTGCGCTCGGTATTAATCGCGGCAAAATGATGATCAATGACTTGCCATACATCTGACCCCAACGCGCCTACGCTTGGTTCGTCGCGTGAAGTATGCACCAATTCTTGCTCGATGGTCACATTAACCAGCAAACGCCCTTTATAGCCCAACGTGATACGATCAGATGAACTCGGTTCACCGATGATGCACAAATCCGGTTGATAGTGGTCGCGAATATGGCGTGCGCCTTTACTGCTGGAAATTTCTTCCTCGACCGCACCCACCACAATCACTTGCCAATTCTCAGGGATGGTGGCTTCGGCGGTGGCTTGGGCAAAGGTACAGAGCGAACCTTTGGCATCCACACTGCCTCGCCCATAGAGACAATTATCTTCAATGCGCACCTCAATTTCACCCGCCACCGTATCAATATGCCCCAGAAACATTAGGGTGTTTTCAGCCTCAGGATTGCCACGTCGCCCGACGGCATTGCCGACCTCATCGCGCCATGCTTCAAAGCCGTGACCATTCATCCATTCAACCAAATAATCGACAGCGGGTTGTTCTTGTTGGGATGGGCTGAAAATACTCACTAAATCGATCAGAAGTTGGGTGTCGGTCATACACGAACCTCAGTTTGAACTTGGGCAATAATGGCATCGGTAGTCGTTTGAGTTGTGCCTTTAAATGCAGTTTGCCGCGCAACCGTACTGACTAATTCCGCTTCTTGGGTATACCCTAAATAATTGAGCATGAGCGCCGCGCTTAAAATGGTGGCAACCGGATTGGCAATGCCTTGTCCAGCAATATCCGGCGCACTGCCGTGGACAGGTTCAAACACAGCGGGCCGATTCGCGCCAATATTCGCTGACGGTGCGACACCCAGGCCACCAATTA
>JBNLCD010000579.1:0-3689 GCA_050303635.1 Anaerolineae bacterium | reverse complement strand
CTTGAAGCTGAATGTCAAGGCCGAAGGCCGGGATTACCAGCGTATCCGGAATCGTGGCAAAGGCGGCAACGATATTACCCGCACCATTGCACTGGCTCCGCCCACACCAGAGCAACGCCATGTTTTTACCGTCGTGTTGAAATCGTTAATCACCTTGAGTCGCGCGCAATTCCCCGCTGGCACAACAGGTGGCCAACTGGACACCCTTGCGCGCGAGGTGTTGTGGCGCTATGGCTATCAATGCCGGCATGGGATTGGCCACGGTATCGGCGCTTTTCTAAATGTCCACGAAAATCCACCACGTTTAAGTCGCGGGAATAGGGTTGCCGTTGAACCGGGTATGCTCACCACCATCGAGCCCGGTGTGTATTTCGAAGGCAAGTTCGGCGTTCGTCTCGAAAATGTGGTGCTTACCGTGTCGCAAGTAACAACAGAATTTGGGCAGTTTCTTGGATTTGAAACCCTGACATTATGTCCCCTCAATCTTGATCTGATTGAACTAGATTTACTCACCGAAGACGAAATAATCTGGCTCAATGCCTATCATGTGCAGGTCTACAAAACTTTGAGTCCTTTTCTGTCCGCTGAGGAGCAAGACTGGCTCAGACAGGCAACACGCTCTATTTGATTACATTGCCTATCCACCAAAAATTACTTTATGTCACGCGTGAACACCAGCTTTGTATAGGCAACACGAAAACCCAAGCGTTGTAAATTACGTTCGGAGGCGGAACCCGGTGTCGTCATCACCATGCCCAAATCGCATCCCATTTGTTTGGCATTTTCCAAGCGGGCTTTGACTAGTGCTTGTTGCACCCCGCGTCGCCGATATTGCACACGCGTTGCGCCTGAATATAGTTCAACCACGCCAGCCGCTTTATTGATATAGGAAGCCCCCGCGCCGGCTGGCTCACCATTCATAAATGCGATGAAATTCCCGCCATCTGCATGATAATAAGCAATCCGGCTATACATATTATTCGCATTGCCCATCGGCACATCATCAATGCCTTCAAATGCTTGCGACACCGTTCTCACCCACAAATTTTCCTCGTCAGCGACATGCGTTTCGATACCAACTGGCGACTCAATTTCTTCATCCAGTGGATAGGCCAGCACGGTATACATTTTGTGTGGGTAATAACGCCGCTTGCGCAATTCATTGAGCAGGCTATCATCGGCCAGCGGACAGAAATCGACCATAATAGGCGAACCTTGCTCGACATAAAAGTCTTCAAGTTCATCCATATGCTCACGCGTGACAGGCGCGGTTAAGCCTAAACCCACCACACGGTTCGTCGGCATATTCGACCCACAATAAACGGCCAGTCCATCCCCAACAGTTTCCACGGCGGTTGCTACCCCATAGAGCGCTAGGCGTTGGTGGGCATATTGGGCGGTGTGCAAAGCGTCCGTTGCTTCTAGTCGCGCGGCGATTTCGCGATTAATTATCATAAGTGTTTTATCCCCTAAACTAAAATTTGCAATCTCTAGGCAAGTGTGTTAATTTCAAAAACTGTGTTAGTAAGAATATCTTACTAACTATAATTTCGCTCTTTTTTCTTAAGAAACGGGCATTTTAATACGTTCGTGTTTATAATCAAGTGGTAGGATGTTCTAATTTTTACTGAAAACGACATTTTTGAGGAGTCTTTTCTTATGACGGATGAAAGTTTCTCGCCCCCGACCTCAGAATGGTACTATCCATCTGAGGACATTGTTCAAAATGCCAACGTACCCGATTATGAAGCTGTTTACAAAGAAGCCAGCGATGATCTGGAGAGTTTCTGGGCCAAGCGTGCGGAAACACTCGATTGGTACGAAAAATGGGATAAAGTTCTGGATGATAGCAACGCCCCGTTCTTCAAGTGGTTTACGGGGGGCAAAACCAATATTGCATTGAATGCGCTTGATCGTCACGTCAAAACATGGCGCAAAAACAAAATCGCGCTCATCTGGGAAGGTGAACCCGGTGATAAACGGAGCATCTCCTATTGGCGTTTGTGGCAAGAAGTCAACAAATTCGGCAATGTCTTGCGCAGTATGGGTGTCAAAAAAGGTGATACCGTTACGATTTATATGGGCCGTATCCCTGAATTAGCCATTGCGATGTTGGCCTGTGCCAAAGTCGGCGCGATTCACAGCGTGGTTTATGGCGGTTTCTCCGAACAAGCGTTGGCGGATCGTATTGAAGATGCGAAGAGTCGCGTGTTGGTCACCGCCGATGGGGCATGGTTGCGCGGTAAAGTTGTGCCGCTCAAAGATACGGTTGATGAAGCTGTTCATCGTTCCCCTGTTGTCGAAACGGTGATTGTTGTCAAGCGCACCGAACACGATGTCTACATGGAACAAGGGCGCGATTATTGGTATCACGATTTGATGGCTTTGCCGATTGCCAGCACGGTTTGTGAAACCGAAGTCATGGATGCCGAAGATCCCCTTTTCATTCTGTATACGAGCGGGACCACAGGTAAACCCAAGGGTGTTCTGCACACCCACGGCGGTTATCAAGTCTATACCTCAACGACGCTAAAATGGGTCTTTGATATTAAAGATGATGATCGGTGGTGGTGTGCGGCTGACCCCGGCTGGATTACGGGTCACAGCTATATTGTCTACGGGCCGCTAATTTTAGGGGCAACAAGCTTTATGTATGAAGGGGCCCCGAACCATCCTTATCCTAATCGTTGGTGGAAGATGGTCGAAAATTATGGCATTACCATTCTCTACACCGCCCCAACCGCTATTCGGGGCTTGATGCGCTTTGGTGAAGCATGGCCAAATCGTCATAATCTCACCAGCCTGCGCTTGTTAGGTTCCGTGGGTGAACCCATTAATCCCGAAGCATGGCGCTGGTATCATCGCGTCATCGGTGCGGAAAGATGCCCGATTATGGATACATGGTGGCAAACCGAAACAGGTGGCTTTATGATTGCGCCGATGCCGTCAGTTGG
Organism: Anaerolineae bacterium; assembly: GCA_050303635.1. Lineage (GTDB taxonomy): Bacteria > Chloroflexota > Anaerolineae > Aggregatilineales > J027 > JAKEEQ01. Next base: position 735 of record JBNLCD010000579.1, on the reverse strand, counting down.
CTTGAAACCCGGCAGTGCGACGCGTCCCTTCCCCGGCATTGATGTGGATATTGTGGATGAAGATGGTAACTCCTGCAAACCGGGCGAAGATGGCTATCTCGTGGTCAAGCGACCATGGCCGGGCATGTTGCGCACCGTTTACGGTGACCCCGAACGCTATAAGCAACAATATTGGAGTACCTACGAAAAGCAAGGCTGGTACTTGGCGGGTGACTCCGCCCGTAAAGATGACGATAACTATATCTGGGTGATTGGCCGGATTGATGATGTGCTCAAGGTCAGCGGCTATCGTCTCGGTACAGCTGAAGTCGAATCAGGTTTGGTGAGTCATTATGCCGTGGCGGAATCGGCCGTGATCGGTATTCCGGACGACGTAAAAGGGAATGTCATTTACGCGTATTGCATTCTCGTGGCGGGCGAAGAACCCTCATCAGAACTCGTGGATGAGCTCAAGAAACATGTTCGGCATGAGGTGGGGCCGATTGCTGTGCCGGCGAAGATTGAGTTTGTGGACAAGCTTCCGAAGACGCGCAGTGGTAAGATTATGCGGCGTGTGCTTAAGGCGCGCGCGATGGGCGTTGATGAAGGCGATCTGAGCACGCTGGAGGATTAACGCGATCCCCGGGTGACGCCCGACGTGGGCATCGCACCCCCATCCGTCAATTTTAGTCAGCGCCCGCGCGATGCCCGCGAGGGCGCTGCTTTTTTAGGTGCTTCTCATTGTCTTACTTCGAT
>JBNLCD010000578.1:0-3694 GCA_050303635.1 Anaerolineae bacterium | reverse complement strand
ACATATTGATGTACATCGCTACTTCATCGGGCTGGAGGAAGATCGCGAACCAACTTATGAAGAAGCCGTAGCCAGTTGGTATGATCATGTTTATCTACCGATGGTGCAAGTTATTCGCGAATCTGAGTTACTGGATGAATTTCCGGAACGGACCGAGGCTGACTTGTATGTATGGCTTATTCGTCATCAATCGGCCCTAAGCAACATGTACGGCGGAATGGAGAATGCGCCATCTCCGCAAGAAACCGCTCTAGACTTTATTGAGAAGTTGAGTGGATAAAGCAAGTAATGAACTCCTATAGCAAGAAAAAAGCCCAGTTACACATTTGCAAATGGGCTTTTGCTTTTTGCTAATTACAAACTTATTAGGAATTGGTAGCCATAACCGAAAACAATAGCCCCGACTAAGCTTAGGCTGAGGTAGATGAAAAATACACGTCGTTTGGCAATGCCATAAACAGCCGCCATTGCTGGCAAGGTTGTGGTCGGTCCGGCGATAAGAAAAGCCAAAGCCGCACCGGGGGCCATCCCTTGTTCCAACAAACCACTAATCAACGGTAAAGCTGTCAAATTAGTTGTGTAAATGGGAATGCCGACCAAAGCCGCCAACAAAATCGCCAAGGGGTTGTTGGTCCCTAACCAGCTTACAATGGTTTCTTGCGGCACATATAGCAAGATAAGAGCTTCAAGCAGAAATGCGATCAGCATAAATTGCACAATCATCTTGCCCACATCCCATGTTTCTTGGGCAATTTTCGTCCAGATAGACGGTTCTTGAACAGTGGCTACCCCACAGGTGCCATCTGGTGAACTCCCGCAACTCGGTGCTTCTAAACTCTCCAAACTGATTAGGGTGGCAGTTGGAGCAACACTAGCCGTAGCTGTAACCGAGGCTGGTTGAATAAATGGACGGGTTATGGTGTTGAGAGCCCTCTGACCAATCTTGCCCCAAGAGAGGCTAACTTCGCCGCGCTTTTCGCGTAAGATACCATTTGCAAAGAAACGACGTTCCCCCAGTTCATGCGTTAATAACCCACCAAACAGGCTCAACAGCAAGGTTGTTACTACACGTGCTATCGCTAGCGGCCACCCTAACATGGCCACACTCAGAAAGAAAATTTCCGGGTCCATCGATGGTGAGGCAATCCAAAACGCCATCACAGGGGCTAGGGGTACGCCAGCAATCAACAGTGAGGCAATGACCGGCACAACTGTGCATGCGCAAAATGGACTAAAGGCCCCGACTATGGTTGCCAATACGATCATTTTGAGCGGATGACCGGTAAAAATCCGTTCGATATAGCGTTGGGCATCCGTAACGCGGATGGCAACCGCCAACGGGATGCTAATGAGCAGATAGAGCCATAAATTAGCAAAACTTTCGACGATGAATTCGATGATAAATTGCAAATCGTGTGACATGCGCGTCTCTTTCTTTATCGTAAAAATACGATGAATTTGAGTAAAATTTATTCCATCGTATTTTTACGATAGAATAAATTAAAAAAATTTGGACCCTATAAAGGCGCAAGCATTTCGTTGACTTTCTCGCGGAACCAGCGCAAACTCTCGAAGTTGATGCAATAGCTCATCGCTGGACCTTCAATTGTGCCCTCAATTAAGTCTGCATCACGCAAAACTTTAAGATGTTGAGAGACGGTAGCTTGGGCCAAGGGTGTTGCTAGCACAATATCACCCGTAATGCATTGCGGATGGTCAGAAAGATATCGCATAATCCACAGCCGTGTCGGATTACCCATCGCTTTCATCATTTTCGCTAACCGTTGTTCTTCGGTTGTCAATTGCACAGATGACATTGTAGGTTTTTACTCCAGAGTATTCATCGTAATTTTACGATAAAGAATATAGATTGTCAAATTTTTGCTGAAATTTGCTTGAAAAAACATGGGCGAAATAATCTTCGCCCATGATAATAAGTCACAGCTAACTAACCTGCCGCATCGCCAGAATCACCGGTACCATCCATGCCTTTATAGTAGCGTTTAGTCACATCTTCAGCGCGGGCCGTTGATTTCTTAACAAACTCGTTAATTTGTTGACTTGAGCGAATCATCGAACCAAATTGACCTGTTTCTTCGCGCATAATATCCAGCGAAGCATCTACAAAGGCCAACATTTGGGTATAGTAGTCGACGTCATTCTTGACGCTTGGACGAGGTGACATGGCATCGGCGACTAAAATACTTTTGAGCGTATCATCATAAACGGTTGTCAAGCGATCCCACTGAAATAGGCTAATTAAGGAGCCAAATGTTGCGCCAATACCTGGTGCAACAACCGCGATAATAACTAACGGAATGATTGTTGCATCACTCGAATTGTTAGTCGCCTCTAGCAAACCGATAATGGCAGACGCCAACCCACCTAAGAAAGCAAAAAAAGCTTGTAGCCATTTCACTTCTCTAGCCGACATACGATTCTTTTCAATAGCGCTTTCGTAATAATTTTCTTGATCTTTTAGCGCAAATTTATCAAAAATATCACACAAAACTTCCATATGTGTCCGATCAGGAATGAGATCCGGCGAAATTTTAGGTTGTTTTGACATTTCATCAGGCATTATTTGACTTGGATTTTCGCTCATGATTAGTTTCCTTTCCCGTTACTATCAGACTGCATATCAATATCAGGGTGTTTACCCTGGTTAATTTCGGCGACACGGCGAGCTAACAACATTTCACGACGGGGTTGATCAAGGCGATATTCATCATAAGGATCAACACTTGTTAAGTAACGATAATATTCTTGACGCATATATTCAGCGATACGCCGATTTTGAATCCACTTATTCATCGGTGGATCTGAAGCACTAATCGTCGAAACAAAAGTTGCAAGAAGCGCTATCACAGTTTCGATAAAGGCTAAGGCGGGCAACCATGTTTCCGCGATTTCTCGACCTGACACAACCGCTTGGAAAGATCCCACTAATGTTGCCAGAAAGGCTAATAATATAAACCACAATTGATAGCGTCGATATTCATTCTGATAAGATTTGGCTTGATAATCAGACTTAGCGAAGAGATGGAACATTTCTTCTTGTAAGAAAGCCATGTCATCTTTGATTTCTTTTCGAATATTGGGTGGAACTTTTTTTGTCTCAAAAAGTTCTTCCAGATCTTTTTCCGGAATCAGTTGAAAATTAGGCTTGGGGTCTGGCAGTTTTCGCTTTGGAAAATCGCTTGTAAAGTGAAAAAGTCGTTTCCGTTTTCTTATAGGTTCAGGTGCTTGCGATAGCGGGGGCTTAGGATCAAGCACACTTTCGGGATGTTTATCAGGCATTAGAGTTACCTTTCCAATCACATAATATGATGGTTTAAATTTAGTATACTTATGGTCAGAAGGCAAATGATGAATTGAGATTTTAGAAGTGGTATGTAAATCTGTAGGACAAACAAAAACCTCTCAGTAAGAGTTTATCTACTAAGAGGCTTGTTTATATTATGACAAAAATCAGATTTATTTCTTTTGCAAATCGTCGCGAACTGTCATGAGACGGTGGAGTTGGCGGGCAATCGTATCATCGCTAGGCAAGAATTCTTGCGCGCGGGTGTAAAGTTCAATGGCCCGATCCAAATTATTATTCTTTTCTCCATTTTCAATCCACAATTCCTTTGTATCGACTCAAATACTCTACAGAAAGCCCGCACAACTTTGGCTTGCTTGGCCCATTTGG
>JBNLCD010000577.1:0-3697 GCA_050303635.1 Anaerolineae bacterium | reverse complement strand
GCCACCGGAACCATTATGGGCTTCAACTATCTTAATAATAGCGGGTTACCATGTATGGGCGTCGCTGTTTATAACCTGGATGCCTTTGGCAATCCATCCGTTTACACGGCAGGTTTCCAATGTAGTACGGATTTAACCAATTCTAGTCCGGGGATTGCAGGTCAATGGCTTTTAGTTTTGGCCAACGGAACACCCATTCAGGCCTTGGCTGTCCGCATAAACAACGCACCAAATGCCGCGTTCTTGGCACTGAATAATACCAATGGCACTGTTGAGCAAGTCAGCCTCAACCCCAACGGTGTCAATTATATGAGTATTCGCGATTTTGGTAATACAGCAACCACCATAAATGTTTTGGATGGTGGGGGGAATTTTATTAGCCAGATCACGGTCATCGATGATCCACAAGGCTAGTTGATTAAGCAAAGTATTTTCATTAAGGAGTTTTGACTCATGGCAGATGCCCCCGTAGGTGAATTGAACCTCGAAGAATTTTCGCAAAAAGCGCGAAATATCGTCAACGAAGTCCAAAAGGTCATTGTTGGCCAAGATGAATTGATACGGAATGTTTTGATTTGTGTGGTTTCAGGTCGCCATGCCTTGCTTGAAGGGGTGCCCGGGCTCGGTAAAACCATGCTTATCCGAACCTTATCTGAAGTTATGGATTTGAATTTCACCCGTATTCAATTTACCCCCGACTTGATGCCTGCGGATATTACGGGTACTGATCTCTTGGAAGAACAAGATGATGGTCGACGCGCCTTCCGTTTCCAACCGGGTCCTATTTTTGCGAATATGGTGCTCGCGGACGAAATCAACCGCGCCACACCTAAAACACAATCAGCACTTCTTGAGGCTATGCAAGAAAAACGGGTCACTGTGGCGAATGAGACTTATCATCTTGAACCGCCATTTTTCGTATTAGCAACCCAAAACCCGCTCGAAATGGAAGGGACTTATCCTCTACCGGAAGCGCAACTTGACCGTTTTATGTTCAAGATTGACGTGCCTTTCCCCTCAGCAGAAGATTTGATGGAAATTTTCAGTCGGACGACAGGCAATTATGACGATACGACGCACGCTGTCGTGACTGGCGCAGATATTATTGCAATGGGCGAAGTTGCCTATGGTGTGCCGATGCCATCCAGTGTGAATGAATATGTTGCGCGACTAGTGGTCGCCACACATCCCGGTTCAGAATATGCCACCGATCTCGTCAATCGCTATGTGCGTTATGGTTCCAGTCCGCGTGGTGGTCAGTCTATCATTCTAGGTGCGAAGGTGAATGCACTGCTCGAAGGACGGTATAATGTATCGTATGCGGATGTAGCCGAGATTGCAGTTTCAGCGCTACGCCATCGCTTACTGCTCAATTTTGAAGGGCAAGCTGAAGGTATTACCGCTGATCAAATTATTCGCGAATTGTTAGAACAATTGCCTAAAGGATAAACAGCTATGTCAACTGAAGCGCTATCTCTTGTCTTGGAAAGTATTTTCAAACAACCAACTCCGGAGGCGCTCAGTAAACTTCAGCCACTGTTATTGGCCATCGATCATCCTGCGGCTGAATCAGCGCATGAGATAGCTGGCCAATTCTATATTTATTTAAGTGGCATCCGAAATATGATTACGGCCCGCCAGTTTCCAGTCGTCGCCACAGCTTTATCTGTGACAGCAACAGGGATGGGTGTGGCTGAAGATATTTTGTCTGAAGGCCCCACCAATATGTTGAAAGTGATGCTCGATAGTCTGCGGGTGGCGCTTGATACCTTGAGTACGTATCAATTTGTGCGGCAGTGGGAACCAACTTTTGCCGCCTTGCATGACACAGCCTCGTGGAGTCTCTATCAATCATATTGGAAGCTTAGTGTTGATACTCAGCCTGAGCTTGATACCTTAAAGCGCGCGGAGTTGTTAGAAAACCTATTTTCAATTGTGAGAGATTCAAACGCGGATACATCATTGCGGCTGGCTTTATTGGTACGTTTATTTCAGTGGGGACTCATGACACGGCTTGTGCCGCTTATTGAATTAACGAAGCAACAAGCCTAAGATACGCATGCTCTCATACACGAAAGGGGGAGAAAAACTTGTCAAAAAAATCTGATACCGTTCTTGAAACATTTAGTTTAACCAAGACATTTGGAGGTGGATTACGCCGCCGCCAAGAATTTACCGCCGTCAATAATTTAAGTTTAAAAGTAACACCGGGACAAGTATATGGATTCTTAGGTCCCAATGGAGCTGGTAAATCAACAACCCTGCGCATGATATTAAATTTAATGCATCCTACGCAGGGCCGCGCTTTTGTTTTTGGCGAAGATACGTCTAAAAATCCTGAAGTTCTGCGCCGGGTGGGTTGGTTAGTTGAAGGTGCAACTTTCTATTCATATCTGAAGGCGTGGGATAATTTGCAAGTCATCGGTTTGTCCCAAGGCAATTTCAATGAAAAACGCGCATCCGAACTGCTTGATTTTGTTGGTTTAGGTGATAAAGCAAATGTTCGCGTTGGTAAATTTTCAACAGGGATGAAGCAACGACTTGGCATCGCCACGGCTTTGCTCAATGACCCTGAATTGGTCATCCTCGATGAGCCCACGAATGGGATGGACCCGATGGGTATCCGTGAAATGCGGAAATTTATTCGCTCATTGGCTGAACAACACGGCAAAACAGTATTACTCACCAGTCACTTGCTGGATGAAGTCCAACAAACTTGTGATCGTGTTGCGATTATTAACCGGGGCGAAGTTAAAATTGAAGGATCAATCGATGACCTATTAAACAAAGATACTTGGGTTGAAGCCGAGGTATCTTCACTTGAAAAAGCCAAAGAAGTCTTGGGCAAATGGTCAGCCGAACCAACTGAAAAGCCGAATACGTTGCGTATTCAAACAACCCGTGAATACATACCTGAAGTTGTCAAAACATTAGTCGCAAGCGATGTTGAACTTTATCGCATTGGTGAAACTCAACGCACCCTTGAGGAATTCTTTATTGATACAGTTGGTGAACAAACAATGGGGGGGCGTTTACAATAATGTTAGATTTATACCGTGCTGAATGGAAGAAAACAGCAGGCAATCGCTGTTTAGTTGGTTGTACCATCTGGATCTGGCCCATCTTAATGACCATCATCATGGGGATATTCTTCATCGTTCTTGTTTTCAGTGATAATGTGCGTGAAGGTATTCAAGAAACACCGCTTCACTGGGACGAGCTTGCATCAAGCATGCTTGTCTTGCTCAACAGCGATATAGTGCGGCTCTTCATCATGGGCTTTGTAACAGCCGTCTTTACGACTGAATATCATCACAATACGTGGAAGACAGTTTTACCGGGGAATAAGCGCACCAAACTTATCCTCACGAAATTTGTCGCAATTGCTTCGTTCATTGTCACAACATTTGTCCTGACAACTGTATTAACGGTGGTAGGTTTCGGCATCATTCAAGTGATGTTTGGGGCAGACTATCCACCGGCCTTGTCAGGCGATACTTTAGGCAATTTCTTTGAAGAATTCTTCTTAAATCTTGCTTTAACCTTTTTAACCATGATGATCTTGATTGGGATTGCGGCAGTCGTCTCAATTTTGACACGTTCTTTGTTATTTGGCGTTGTCTCTGCGGTTGGGTTAGCCATAATTGAATCTATTGGGTTTCCACTCGTCATTCTTATTGGTGTTGAGCTCTTAGAA
>JBNLCD010000576.1:0-3698 GCA_050303635.1 Anaerolineae bacterium | reverse complement strand
ACCGACGGCAATTGCGCCTGTGTGCCAAACCGTCCCGCCAGAGAAAATAGCAATATCAGTCGTGCCTCCGCCAATATCGAGGACCATTACGCCTGATTCACGCTCGGTGGGTGTTAGCACCACATCACCGGAAGCCAGCGGATTGACGACAAAGCGGTCGACATAAACCCCTGCTTTTTCTACACATTTCTCAAGATTACGCAGGCTGGTGCTGGATGCTGTAATCAGATGGGTTTCAACTTCCAATCGATACCCATGCATCCCAATCGGACTGCGAATACCGTGGTGTTCATCTAAATTATAACGGCGGGGCATAATATGTAGCATTTCATAGCCATGTGGCACCGGAACCGCTCGTGCGGCTTCCATCGCCCGTTCGAGGTCAACCATTTCAACCTCGCGTGTGCCAGAAATGCCCGTCATGCCCATACTATTAATGGCTTGAATATGATTGGCGGATAAAGACACAAAGGCGCGGCCTATTTCGTAGCCACTGGCGCGTTCGGCTTTATGAACCGACGAGGAAATACTCGCACCCAGCAGGTCTACATCTGTGACCATGCCTTTTTTCATACCACGCGCAGGTTCAATGCCGACACCTAATATATAAGTGTCATTGGCCCGCACTTCACCCACAATGGTACAAACTTTGGTAGTGCCTATATCAATGCCGACAACAAGTTCACCCATAAACAATTTTACCTACAACATTACACTGCAACAGAAAATTACTCTGTTGGAAAACGCACATTAAAATAGGGATGGTCAGGGTCAGAGACATCAATCTCGCGAAAAGCGACCCCTGTATTTTCGATTACTATCTTATCATATACTTTGGCTTTTATTTCCATATTGGTGCCAACGCCAAACCAGACCATCCAATTACGGCCATCTTCATAACCCAATCCCTTACGCCGATTATAATTCAGCGATTCAATATTGGGATACATGCTTTTGAGTTGCAAAGCCCCTGCAATAATTTCACGGTCCAGTGGCTGGGTTGGGTCAAAGTGATAATCTTCATCCGTGTTCTTAATCAGCAACAAATCCGAACGGGCTTCACGCTGGAACATAATCGTGCCGTTCACATCGACCCACACACGGATTTCCCCCTCTTGCCAAACTAAAGCGGGTTCGCGTTCCGTAATCACAATCGAAACCATATTCGGCGGCCAGCCCAAATAAACTTGCGCATCGGCAATAGCCGAACTTTCTTCCAATTGTGCTTCAACTTCTTCGGGATCAACCCAAAAAAGATGTTTATTGACCAAGCCGGAATCTTTAAAGATTTCCTCACGCGGGATATAGTTCTGACCACCGACCGCAATAGAATCAATAATAAAGACATCACTATAAAGCATGACAAACATCACAACCAAGAGCATGATCGAGAGCGCGCCCGAAAACCAGCGCCACGAAATCCAAATCACCCCGATTGGGCGTACCCGTTCTTCGGGACGGTCAGGATCGAGCCCTTCGCGCCGTAAACGTTCTAAATGACGTTCACGACGTCGTTGCCGGAGCGATTTACGCTTCGCCTTTTTAGGTTTTTCACGACTCGGCAAAGGTGTGGCGTTGGGCAACGCTTCCTCATCATAAACAGGCGGCGGCGCTTCTTTACGTAAGCTTTTACGGCGGCGTTTGGCCCAGCGTCCGGTGGCTGGGGCGGCATGACCATCTGTGACTTTACGATGACGGCGCTCGTCGGATGAATCCGAAAACTCAGCAGATGAATTTTCAGGATTCCCCTGCTGACGTTGACGATCTTTTTTAGCACGAATACGTTCGCGCCGACGTTGGCTTACTGAACTCATAATTTGAAATTAAATAGTCGTTTGATTGCTTATGAAAGTCGCGTGCATTATGGCATGAATGACCAATTTTGGCTAGTGGCGACCCCTTAATTAAACTATTCTAAATACTGTTTTTATCTCTAAATAAAATAGGGGTGAAAGCTTAGTTCCACCCCTATAATTTAGCTATATTGTTTTGTTAGCGTAACGCAACTTCGCATTGACCATCGTCAGCGCTACAGGTTCCTAATTCGCGTGGACCGTCGTAAACAATGAAACCGCCAAATTCCGGATTCCAGAAAACTTGATCCAATTCGGTAAATTCATTGGCTTCGAGATAGATCGTCGTACAGCCTGATACATCTTCAATCGTAGGATTAGAACGAACCCGAATTTGAATACACTCATCGGGTGCGAATTCTTCTAAATCAACATCGCCGAGATTATCCGCGTTTTCAAGTTCATAAGCGCGCAAATCATCTAACCATGTGAAATAGACTTCTTGCAAGCGAACATCATCCCGTTCGGTTTCGATTTGCAATGTGAAGGTATCATCACCATAGGTCATGACCAAGGTAATCGGCAAATCAGCGACACTGGGAGTCGGGGTAGGAGCCATATCAGGATCTTCAAAGCTAGCCGTTGCGACAAAACTCATCGTCAAGCCTTTTTCGTCCTCAACTTCCGCCCAAACTTCTTTTTCACCAAAATCACCACTGAATGACCAGGGAACTGCATAGCTATTTTCTTCGAACGGCAACCATTCTGCATTTGCTAAATCAGCTTCGGTATCAGCATAGCGCACATTGATAATCCGTTGCAGAACATCTGCTTCAGTTTCATAGGCCAATGAATTTTCCCCATGAATATAAAGCTCAACATCGGCTTCGTAGATAGTTGATGCACCATCATCAATGACCAGCGGCAAGACATTGGGTTGGGCCCCTAACACCACAACATAAACATCTTGAACCGTGCCACCGGGTACCGCGACATATTCAGCCGTGGCAATCCCAACTTCACGATAGAAATCGCGCTTCACAACCGTCGCGATACTTGCTTTTAAGAAGGTTGCTACTTCAAAAGGCGTTTCCGTACCAATAAATTGATACGGTTCACTGATAACGCGTTGACTGTTATCGGGCCAGCGCGGGTAGCCGAACTCATCAGCCAGCACGGGTGGAACACTACTATAAGCGCCCGCTTCACCCAGCTCGTCTGCAATGACTTGTGCTGTTTGATCAAGCTCAGCACTCCGACCAAGGGGTAATGCGCCCTCGGTAATCAGTCCATTATTCAATTCGACATAAAACTCATCCGCAAGGGTCATTTCTGACATACCTGCATCTTGGGCATTAGCCAGCGGTATCATATATCCCGACAGCAATGCGGTGACCATCAGTAAAAGTGTTAGCCATCGCCAGAATTTCATAGTCCTTAGTTTTCCTCCCAGCTTAAAATTAAAATTTGTGGAGACAATCCAACAATATACAAATTCCCTCGAAAGCGCAAGCAATCATTACAAAGTTTGACACTATGTTATAATGCGGCGGGTTAATTGCAACAAACGAGGTTATTATGCGGGTCTTGATGCTTTCCAAAGCCTGTATTGTGGGAATTTATCAACGCAAATTAGAGCTGATTGGGGCCGAAGCCGATATCGAATTACGGGTGCTTGTGCCGCCAAGTTGGCGTGACGAGCGCGGCACCACTTATTTAGAGCGTGTTTATACAAATGATTATGATTTAGTTGAAACCCCAATTCGTTTGAACGGCAATTTTCATCTCCATTATTACCCTGAGTTGCCTAAACATATTCGTGAATGGCAACCGGATCTGATTCATATAGACGAAGAACCCTATAATATTGCAACATGGCTCGCATTACGGACTGCGCAAAAGGCC
>JBNLCD010000575.1:0-3703 GCA_050303635.1 Anaerolineae bacterium | reverse complement strand
ATTGCAAAAAAAAAGCACATGAACAAGTGTACACCAATTCAATGGGAAACAATGCAAAATGTAGGAAAATTACTGAGAAACCAAGTGGTCAGTACCTTGGTTTGCTTGTGATGAGTAATTGACTTGCCTTGGTTTGAATTCGAATCTGAGAAGTTTTGGTGGTTTTACTATTATCCGTTTCGTGTGGAGAATCACGTTTAGTTGCCTCATGGTGTGCAGGTGGCAGGTGTGAGATGACGGGCAGCGACGAGGATCATGGTAGGAGTAGGAGACCTGGTGCAGAGGACTGGGGTTGGTCGCACAGGTCAGGTACTCAGTGGCCGGGTGATCGAGAGGTCAGGTGACGCCATGTGCGATCTGCACCGTGCACGTGGAGACGAGGAGCGTGGGTTTCTTGATTGAGCGTCAAAACCAAGGTCGATGGTTTGTCAGTGGTTTGATCTCAAAATCACTGTGACGGTTTCTCATCGATTTGGACATCAAAACCGATTACGATGGTTTGTTAGCGGTGTTATTGTTCAATGAAAATTCGCTGATTGGTTTCGAAGTTGGTCACCTGCCAATAAAATTCGAGAGACACACCTTCATTTTCAAGTTCAGTTAGCACTAAATTTTCGGTGGGTGTACGAAATTCAATGATCGTAGACGGTAAATTCGTATGCGGATTGGTTTGAGCATGCGCGATGATATCGGCTCCAAACCAAATCCCTAGAACAATTGTCAGCAAGAGGACAAACTTACGCATAAAATGAATTCCTTCATAAAACAAAAAAACGCACTGGCCAAACCTGCCAACGCGGGGAATGTCAGGTTTTCTCCTACTTTAGCGGAACGAACCTGACAATGCTGGTCGGGAATACTCCCCTTCTTCAACACTTACCTGACCAACGATTTTTGCAATGAGAAGACAATTGTTATGATAAACCTTTATCAAAAGATAACGAATTCAATAGGATTAAGCATGGATCAAAACTTACCCGCTATTATGATTTTAGGCGTTTATCATATGGCCAATAATAATCTTGATCTCATCAAAACAGATTACGATGATCATTTATCGACAAAACGACGTGCTGAAATAGAAGAAGTTCTTGATCGTCTCGTAGCTTATCGGCCTACCCATATTGCTATTGAACAGGATGTGGATAAACAAACATCTATTGACAATGATTATCAAGATTATTTGCAGGGCAAGTTTGAATTAACTGCGAATGAGAAACATTTAATCGGCTTTCAACTCGCTCAACGGCTAGATCAGCAAAAATTATATTGCGTTGACCGAAATGAAGCGCCAGATCCGGTCAAAATGTATATTGGCCAAATTCTGCCATTCGGTGAGGATCAAGGGCAAACATATATCACCGATCATTTGGACACATATAACCAACAACGCATGACCCAACAATGGCAATCACTGTCCGTCCGTGAACATTTAATTCAATTAAACACTAAAGAAAATTACGAGAGAGATCATCAATTTTACATTTCTGCCGCCGCAATTGGTAATCAGCCTACTGTAAATCAGGGAGCGGATTGGGTCGGCATGTATTGGTATACAAGAAATCTCCGAATTTATGCAAATCTATCTCACATAGCCTACCGTCAACCAGACAGTCGTATACTGATGATTGTCGGAGCCGCGCATGTTAAGTTATTAAATGAGTTTGTTGGTGATGCGCATCATCTTCAACTTATTTTGGCGATTGATTACCTGAAATAGCTTGCCTATAGAAAATTATCTATCCAATGATTTTTCATAGTAATTCTTAGTCGCAATTTCGGTCATGCCCGCCCGTTTATATAAGTTGAGGGCTCCGGTGGGATTGATATCATGGACTTGCAAGCCCACATTCTTCATGCCAGCGGCTTTCAAATTCTGGAAAGATTGAGCCATCAACGCTAAGCCAAGACCTTGTTTACGCCATTCCGGTCGCACGCCGATTACCCTGACCCAGCCTAAATAAGGACGATTGCGATTGGTTTGGCAAATCGAGAATCCGGCCAATTCTTCACCATCCATCGCTAAAACCCAGAGTTTCGGGTTGAAATTGCCTAATAACATGCGGGCTTTCCAGATATCAAAGGGCGGTGAATAGAACGCATCCTGGTCGTCGAATGCGGCACGTTCTGCATCAAACACCATTCGTAGCATCTCAGTATTTTCATGGTCAAATGGTTTTACGGTAAATTGGGGTGGGAATTCTGGCGTCTCTATGTCACCATTCATTGAGCGTTCCATAATCAGATAACGACTTTCCAGTTGCCAACTATCTGCTTCTAAAACTGCAATATTCTGTGTATCTGCACCAGTGATATACGTGCGGAGGGATACTTCTTTATCTATTGCGGCTTGTTGGATAATCTTTTTACAGCGTTCTTGCGCTACATTTAATAAGTATTCCCGCAGACCTTGTCCAAAATAATTAGGATGTTCGCATCCCCAATAGAAAATAAAATCATAGGGCGGCATACCTTGCACTTGCGCATAAGCAATCACTTGCTGACCATCTAAAATAACCCACGCATCGGTGTTTAAATCAAACTGCGGTTGTTTCCAAAGTTGCCATAGAGCTTTGGCACTCATCTCTTCCGGCATTTTGAGTGTCTCATTGTATGTTGTAATGAGGAGCGCAATCCGTTCAGCGTCATCGAGGGCGACAGATTTCAATTGATACGCGGGATTTAACATGGCAGATTTCCTATACAAAGCAAATATAAAGAGCTAGTCTATTATCGCATAATATACAGTCACGATCTGAAAAAAGTTCAGTTACGTCGAGAGAGGGTAAACTGATGCGAGTGTTGCTAACAGGCGGTTCGGGTGATTTGGGGACTATACTTTGCCCAATTCTGATTCAGCAGGGACATCAACCTGTGAACCTAGATATTCGCGCGCCACAAATAGAAGCTGGTGAATTTATCGAAGGCTCAATTTTAGACCGAGAATTACTTGCCACAATCATGCTAGATATCGATTGCGTAGTTCATATTGCGGCATGGCACGGGGTGCACGAAGTTCGTCAACAAAAAGATGCCTATGATTTTTGGGATTTGAATGTAACGGGAACTTTCAACATCTTTGAAGCGGCGGCCCGTGCGCAAGTCAAAAATGTGATTTATATTTCGAGTACGAGTATCCGTGAACGAGATGGCATTTATGGGCATACCAAATTTTTGGGTGAAGAAATTGCGCGCACCTATCAAGTTCGCCATCAAATGAATGTGATTAGTTTACGCCCGCGCGCGTTTATCCCCCACTGGAACACGGATGTATATGATAATTATCTGGACTGGGTGAGTTGGTTTTGGGGTGGGGCCGTCCATATCAATGATGTGGCCCAAGCGACGCATCAAAGCATAAATTTACTGACCAGACAAAATATTGGTGAACATTTGATTCTCAATTTAGATCGCGCCTATGAATATACACCGGAAGATTTAGCGAATTGGGATAAAGACGGTGCAGGTTCTACCTTCCGAAAATATTATGATGCTTACTACGACGCGGTTGTTTCGCTGGGATTAGATCCGAGTCGCAAACCAAGCATCTACGATATTCAGGAAACCCAAAAATGGTTAGGTTATAACCCCACCTATAATCTCCGGCAGTTATTGGATGATCTGATTGAATATGGTGCCGACAGCCCACCCTCACCGATTATTTAAAGCGTATGTTAAATCTTGTTCGGATGGTATTTGGCAA
>JBNLCD010000574.1:0-3713 GCA_050303635.1 Anaerolineae bacterium | reverse complement strand
AACGTGATGTCCAAGACATGCACTTTCAACACCTCAGCGGCGAAGATGCCGAAGCCGTCCGCGCTGAAATGCGCCGTTTAGCCGCACGTCTCCGCAGTAGTGCTTCATTACGTCAAAAACGCGCCAAGACGGGGCAACTCGACCCCAAGCGCACCATTCGAAGCAATCTCAAATATGGCGGTATTCCACTCGAACTCAAACATCGCACCCGCCATGTCAAACCCCGCTTAGCGGTGATTTGTGACTTAAGCGGTTCCATGCGCCATATGTCTGAATTTATGTTGACCTTAACTTATATGTTGCAAGATTTGGTGACGCGCACCCGCTCCTTCATCTTCATTGAAGATATGGTCGAAGTGACGCATCATTTCAAATCCTTACAACCTCAACAAGCTGTGGAAAAAGTGCTCGTGGAAAATCCGCGCGGCTATTACACCACCGATTTAGGCCATAGTTTGAGCACCTTTTCCCGCGATTTTATGGATGCCGTCGACTCCCGCACCACCTTGATTTTGGTGGGAGATGGCCGTAATAATTATCTCAATCCGCGTTTAGATATCGCGGAAAACTTAGAACATCGGGCCCGTCGTTTGATTTGGTTCTGTCCCGAACCCGAAAGTATCTGGGGCTCCGGGGATAGTGATATGCACCGCTACGCCAACGTCGCCACCAATGTTTATTTGGTACGCAATCTGCGCGAATTGGGCTTAGCTATTGATTCAATTTTAGTGGATGGTTAATCCTATGCGAAAATGGTTACTCTTTTTAGTCATCGGCCTGCTGATATTTGCAACCGGCTGTCAGGTAAAGACAGAAGTTGTGCTTCAACCCGCCGATCCAGACAGCTCTTATACTGAAGCCGAAGCCGACGAAATTCAGACTGCTCTGATTTCTCGTCTGGCCACCTTGGGTTTTGCAGACTCAACCATCACCTATGAATTTGAGGGCGAAATCCCACGCTTTACGATTAATATCCCTGATGATGTGGATACGACTCCGCTGTTGCCTGTGCTCACGGATATCGGTCTGCTTGAATTTGTGGATTATTCTGGCATCGAGCCAACCTACTTGAATACCATTTCGGAAGCAGGCACTTGTATCGTCACCGATTTGCAAGTGGCGATGGGTCTGGCCACCGTCGATGCCGATGGCGCAGTGCTCGCGAGTGCCTTGTGTGAAAATCCGAAGGGTCGACCCGATGGCACCCTGCTGACAACCATCTTTAGTAATGAGGACATTGCCGAAGCCGAAGCCCTTAATGCGAATGTGTCGGCTGGCTATACTGTGTCGTTTGTCATGACCGACGCCGGCGCTGATCAGATGGCGAAATACACGGAAACCCATCAAGGCGAGCGTCTAGCGATTGTCGTCAACGGTGAGGTCATTTCTGCGCCGACGATTTTGGCTGTCATTACAGGTGAAGGTCAAATTACCGGAAATTTCACCCAAGCTGAAGCTGAAGCTCTGGCGGCCCAACTCAATTCAGTCATGTTAATGACTCCACTTGAGGTTGTCGAACTTAATACATCCGGCGGTTTCTTGCCCTAAACCAATTTGTAAGGGCGAGGCCTACCTCGCCCGCGTTCTAATATTGTATTTGACGGCGGACGACTGCAAATCATTGCGGAAAAATACATAGATTTTTCCCTACCAGCGGCCAAATTAATTTGTATCTTTCAGTCTAACCGTAATTTATCAAAAATATTGACTCTGAGCTACAAATTTTGCCCGATGTAACAGATTGGTGGAGTTGCTGGTAGGGGGCTACCCCCGTTTCTAAACAATCCAAATTAATCATATAATTCACGAAACCAACACTCATGATTTTATTTAGAGGTTAACTCACCATTCGCCTCGATATGTTTAGCAATAGCTGTATTAATTGACCTCACAATATTTTCAGGCGTTGTAACCTGCCAGATAGACGAATCAGCAATCTCGATCAACTCCGGATTCCAATCAATGAGGGGTTGCCAAGGAATAATTCGCACGGAATTTAATTCAGGATGATTTTGTAAGAATGCGATAACCGATAATCCGTCTAAAAATGGCATCCTATAATCTACAATTGCTATATGAGGCTGATACTCTAAAGCGACATATAATGCTTCGCGCGGGTCTACTACGCCTCTGTGTTCGACGGGATGCGTCAAAAATATATTATGCGATTCGGTGGTTTGGTTATCATAAGCATACTGTTTTAGACTAAGTTCAAAAAATTGCAACATATCCGGATTATCATTCACATGCAAAATACGATATTTAACCATCCCACAATCTTTCTTCTTGCATAATATTGATAATCTTAGTCTCAAGCTCTTCGCGTGATATCGGCAAGTTTAGAATATGGTCAGTGTACAAATAGTATTCAAGCATGAATTCAAATGAAATGCCGTAGAGTAAAACAATGATCACTTTGTCATGATACGCTGGTTGGGATCGAACTATTTTGCAAAGATCCAAACCACTATGAACGAGCGGATTATAGTCAATTAACAACACATGCGGATCGAATTCAGGAATGAGATCCAAAAATTCATCGCCGCGTATCGTATGCCTGAATTCATTTTGCGTTAGATATTTCTCATTTAGTTTCTCGAAAAATCTTGCAAAGATGATATTCGTATCATAATCATCATTCACGCTCAATAGACGTATGGTTTGCTTAAGCATCTTCTAACTCACCATTCGCTTCGATATAAAGTTCAATCGAGCGCTGTATACTGGCTAGAAATTTCATGGGATGCACCGGCAACAGCAAATAATCATCCAAATAATCTTTATATGTCTCAGGATAATAAGCAGGTGTTGCCACAATCAAACGGATATGGTCATATTCAGGCCGACTCCGTATCCCTGCGACAATCACGTCGCCATAAATATCCGGCATAATATGATCGACAATAACAATATGCGGCTGATAGTCGGCAATAATAGACATTGTCTTGGTCGGACAATCCGAAAATTTATAGTCAACTGTATACGGCAGAACGTCTTTGAACTTCTCATGTGTAAATAAGAGTCCATAGAGTTTGCCCCAATCTGGATTATCGTCTACATGAAAAATGCGATAAGTATCCATCATCACGCTCTCAATAAAACTTTTTGTTTTTTTGAGTATAGCCCGAACCCATGATGTCAAGCTGTTTGAAAATGGATAGGAAGCATGGTTGAGAGGGAAAAAAAAAGACCCCGCAATGGGGTTTTTCTTTGAGCCAGCTAGCAAAGTTGATGTAAAAATCTATTACAAGGTCGGCGCTTGCATGAGGTGGATATTGCCAAATGTACTCGACAGCGTAATTTCGATAGCGGGGGCATCCGTTTGTTCATACGCGGCAGTCACAATAGCATGATCAGGTCGTTCCACATATTGACGGGAATGCCGAATCACCCGCACCAACGGACTGGCTTCAATATGGATAATGGCAGGTACATCGGCGGGAATGGCTAAACGCACATCGCCAAAAGTTGAGCGGGCCACAATTGGGCCGCCACCTCGATCTGAACAAATCAACCGGACATTGCCCAAACCCGATGCAAAATAACCACGATTAATCGCTAAACCACGCATATCCACATCAATTTGCCCCAGATGCGCACTCGCCAAAACCGTCCACGGCAAATCTTGGGCCAGTTCAACTTCCCAATCTGCCATCGACAGAAACCAAGTTTGGCCACGTTGCATCGAGAGCGCCGCCCGATTATTCCGCACA
>JBNLCD010000573.1:0-3716 GCA_050303635.1 Anaerolineae bacterium | reverse complement strand
TGGTTCTAGCCCATCAGCCGCCCGCGAATAAATTCGGGGCTAAAAATCATCACCCTATGAATGGGTTTATAACCGTGGGTCGCGTGTCTCCCCAATCTCTTTAGTGGATTTTGCTTGGCTTAGCCCGCGATTTCAATCGGGGGTGCCTCCCAAACGCATCTCAATAGCCGTGAAATTCCCACACTTCAAGCGGCGCATAGCCTTCCATTGTTTGCCGGATACCATCTAAATCTAGCATGAACGATAAACAGACGCATGGCAAGCAAAATTGGCCAAAGATTAACAGTCGCCTAAATCTTTAGATCATTATCGTCGGCGCACCAATTTATTGTTAGAATGAAAGTGGATAGTTCAACCTGTGCTAGAACTATCCGCTTATTTTATTGGAATATGCATTACATCGTGTCACATGAAAGGTTCGCATGACCGCCCCAATTTTCAGCCCAATGGATTACCACATGCATTCGCGTAATAGCTGGGATACCCAAACACCCATGCGCGATATGTGTCAGGCCGCCCTCGATAAAGGTATTCCGGCCATTGCCTTCACCGAACATTTTGACCACTTCAATGAGAAAAAAGAACGCATCCACTATCAACCCGCTCCCTATTTTGAAGATTTGGCCGCCTGTCGCGCTGAATTTGCGGACCAAGGGCTCACTATTCTCGCGGGCGTCGAAGTCGGGGAATTTCATCGTTATCCTGATGAAGTGCAACCCGTTTTGGATGCGCATGACTATGATTTGGTCTTAGGCAGTTTGCATTGGGTCGGCGACGAAAGCGTTTTTCAGCCGCGTTTTTATCATGGTCTGACAGCGCGTGAAGCCATTGCCCCCTATTTTGCTGAAATGCTCGAACTGATTGAACACGGCGGGTTTGATATTCTCAGTCATATGGATGTTTTCAAGCGGCGGGCCTATCTGATTTACGGTGAATTCAATATTGAAGATTGGGAAGATGAAGTGCGCGCGGTGTGGTCGGCGTGTATTGCCAAAGGGATCGGCATCGAAATCAATACCGGCGGCTTACGCTGGAAAATTAATGAGGCCCATCCCAACTTAACCGCCCTCAAATGGTATCGCGAAATGGGTGGCGAAATTTTGACGGTCGGCAGTGATGCCCATCACCCGCAAGACCTCGGTTATGCGCTGGATGACATGGTGGAAATGGCGCGCCAAGCTGGCTTTAAAGCCCTGACTCGTTTTGCCAAACGTCAACCCGTGGCCGAGATTCCGATTTAGTTCAAACGCGCAAATTGAGATTCCCGATATTGCTTGCATCTCTGACCAGAATCTTGCACAATGACTATTAATAGATTAGTTCCCAGAAAGAAATTAGCGAATGCCCGAAATTAATCATTTTCAATATAATATAACCGTTGGCTATATTACTGTCGTCGTGGATGCCATGTCCCAAGTTCCGGCATTTTGGGCGCATCCACAAGCGGGCGGTCCTTTTCCCGGACTAATTTTATTACATGATGATTGGGGTCTGACCGACCACATGCGGGCCCTGGCGCATCGCTTTGCTGAAGTTGGTTATTATGTGATGGTGCCCGATTTATTTGAAGGCGATCGGGCGGCCAATCAGATGCAAGCCGATGCCTTAGAAATCCGCTATAAATCATTAGCACCACCGAAGGTTGCGGCGTCTTTGCGAGCGCTTGAAACCCATCATAAATGTAATTCAAAAATGGCAGTGATTGGCTGGGATTTAGGTGCCGAGGTTGTCACCCAATTGTGTATTGAGCGCACGGATATTATGGCAGGCATTGCCTTTTATGGTGATATTCGTGGCTATTTCGATCAATTGGATAAACTCGACTGCCCGATTTTGCAAATTTATGGAGCACTCGATCCACTTGCGGAGTCCAATGTTGAGCCTCTCAAAGAAAAACTCGCCGCCACCAGCCAGCCCCATGAAGTTCTTGTCTACCCCGACGCTGATCACGGTTTTTACAACGATATGATTCCAAGTTATCATGCTGAATCAGCGCAACAAGCATGGAAAAAAATATTGAGTTTTCTCAAAACACATCAGGGCGCGCCCCCGCGTCCCGATGAAGCGGCCCCTGGTTATTTTCGTCCTGGAAATGTGTACTAAATTACAAGGAGCGAGCAGTTATGCAGGTATGTCCGAATTGTGGCAATGATAATCTCGATGGTGTTATTTTCTGTGATAAATGTGGTGTGGCCTTGTCAGAAGTATCCGTCAGCACCACTAATTTAGGTGGAACCGGCAGTTTGGAAGCAGGCAGTGATCAACTGGCAGACGAACATATTATTTTTCTCCATGTTATGGGCTATGAAGATCCGGTCACGGTTAAAATTCAAGATCAGGTGGTTTTGGGGCGTATCTCTGGCGAAACTGAAGGTGTGATGCATATCAATCTGTCAGATTTTGATGCTGAAAACGAAGGAGTTTCGCGCCGGCATGCCCTCTTTAGTCGGGACGAAGATCGTTTACTTGTCTCCGATTTAGGCAGTACCAATCATACTTTTGTGAATAATCAGCAATTGCACGAACATGATCAATTTGTGATTCGGGATGGCGATGAGCTCAAATTGGGCAATCTCGTCATGCGCGTCTTCTTCAAGTAAAGTGAGTTTATGAGCGTTATCTGGCAAAGTTATCATCTCGGTGTTGTCGATTATCAAGCGGCTTGGCAACTTCAAAAAGACCTCGCCCAAGCGCGGGGTCAAAATTTGCGTCCCGACACCTTACTCCTCCTCAGCCACCCGCATACCTATACCTTGGGATCGTCAGGCAAATATGAAAATCTGCTTTTTGACGAAGCTGAACGGGCCGCGCGCGGCATCAGCGTCTATGAAGTCGACCGTGGTGGCGATATTACCTATCATGGCCCCGGCCAATTGGTGGGTTATCCCATTATTCAGTTGGATGTCAAAAATCAAGGTGTACGCATCGGGGTGGTGGATTATATTCGCGAACTTGAAGCGGTTTTGATGCGCGCCTTGGAAGATTTCGGTGTGCAGGGTGAACGTTTACCTGATTTCACGGGTGTGTGGGTGATGTGGCAGGGTGTGCTTCATAAGATTGCCGCGATTGGCGTGAAAGTGACGGTGCGCGGTGTGACACGGCACGGCTTCGCGCTTAATATCAACACGGATATGAGCTACTTCAAAGGCATTATTCCCTGCGGCATTGATGATAAACCTGTCATCAGTCTCGCTGAACTTGTAGGCGGCCCTGTCGATGAAAATGAGGTCATTGAAGCCGTTGAAAATGCCTTCGCTGAGATTTTCGAGGTTGAGATTCAACATCCCCACAACGGGTTGCTCTAATCTAATAATATGCCAAAATATCGCTCGCCTTTTATCTAAATGGCGAACCACATCGGGTCCGCCCTACCCATCATCAACTGCTACACAGACTCCATTGAGAATTTGTTGAT
Source organism: Anaerolineae bacterium (assembly GCA_050303635.1). Classification (GTDB taxonomy): domain Bacteria; phylum Chloroflexota; class Anaerolineae; order Aggregatilineales; family J027; genus JAKEEQ01. The sequence continues at coordinate 301 of JBNLCD010000573.1, read as the reverse complement.
AAAAAATGGGATGCTCAAATTGAACATCCCATCGCATTGTCAGTTTTAACTTGTTAAGCTTGCAATCATCGGCGGTGGTTGATAAATCATGATATCCTTCGGTTCATGTTTATCTTCAAAGAAGAAGCGGGGTTGAAATGCGGGTCTTAAATCAGAAAGCCATGAGGCCGTCGGATTGAGTTTCGCAAAGAATGGACGTCCAACCCAATTCGCTTTACGTCCCTGCAAAAACTGAAGCACAAAGACTTTCTTCCCTTCAATTTCAGCCGTTCCTGACACCATCACTTTACCCGGGGTAGCG
>JBNLCD010000572.1:0-3718 GCA_050303635.1 Anaerolineae bacterium | reverse complement strand
TGATCGCCTATCAAATTCAACAAAATTGGCAGGGTCAAATTCGCTTAATCACCGTGGTTCGTGACAAATCCGACGAAAAAGATGCGCGTCGTTTCCTTGATCAATTGATGGATTTGGGACGTATGCCGCGCTCAACGGAAGGCATCGTGGGTATGGGCGATTTCAGCACCTTTGTCAAACAAGCGCCCCGGGCTGATCTGAATATATTTGGTGTGGCTGATACCATCAGTCTTGAATACGTGGAGCGGATGATGACCACAACCCGTTCATCTTGTCTATTTGTCCAAGATTCTGGTCAAGAGAGTGCCTTGGCTTAAGTGCTCAAACCTGTTCTAATCTAACTGTTTCTCTTTGGTTTTCGATACGTTTTGTTATCCAAACGTTTTTTTAGCTATAATACATGAGTATAGTGTTTTGCCTTGGGACTCGTCATCTAGAAAATATACCGCATGATGAGGAGCGCCAATCTTAGATATACAGGCAAATTTTGGAGACTTTTATGACTGATAGACCAGACGAAAATGCTGTTCCTCCTGAAGAGGAGAGCCAACCCTCGTCAGGCGAATCTAAAAATCCTTGGTTTGTACCCGATAATGCGCTCAATGATGAGCAATTAGAGGCGCTCAATGCCGGGGATTTACCTGAGCTAAATACAAATCTGATGCTTGGGAACGATCCTGACCCTGCCAGTGGTTGGCGCAAACCTGACTCTGCAACTGCCGCCGAAGTTGTGGAGGAAGAACCCGCTGAACAAGAAGATGAAGCAGATGTTATTTCCAATATTCAACCAGCTACCGCCACAACCGCTGATTTATTAGCTGGCTTAGAAGCTGAAGCACCACCCCAGCCATTAACAGACAGCGAGGCTATTCGGGCCGTACCCGAAGCACCGGTTGCCTTTGGTCACGGTGATTTTGCGAGTGCACCCGCTGGTCCCATCGACGAACCCGAAGAATTTGGGTTAGGGGGTCTGCGTGACGAAGTACCCGCTGGATTATCTCCGGATCAGGTTGGTGTTAAGGAAGCACCTGTGGCCCCCGAAGTGCCCGCCCGTGGGCTCGGTGGTGTCAGTGGTGGGAGTAGTGTTTCCCAAGAAACACGTGATTTAAGTGATACCGGCGCCTACGGTGGTCAACAAACACCCATGCCGACCGGAACATCTGCTATGCCAGCGTCAGGAGCGCCTATGTCTCCCCAACCTAATCCTGAAGTCGAAAAATTCCGGGCCGTTGAGCAACAAGTTGCCACGTTGCGTCAACAATATGCGCAGGGGCAAATTACGCGCTCCCAACTTGAAACCCAACTCCGTGAACATGTAGTCATGGATGAACAAGGCCGTTGGTGGACCATCGGAGTCGATAGCAATCGCTGGTATCGGTATGATGGTCGCGAATGGATTCCGGATACGCCGCCGCAAACGGGGTCAATTGCCGCTATCGGGAATACAGACTCCGTTCAAGGCAATTATGTCCGCACTGAAACCAATGTGCCGCAACCCACACCGGGCCCGCAAGGACAAGTTCCCCAAATTGAACTTGATGATTATGGGATGCCCTTGCCGCAACAGGTCCCGCAAGAAGACCCCGGTGCAACGATGGTTAATTTGCGGTCGGCCACCTCACAACATGATGAACAAACTTGGGCCCCGTCCCAATCGGCTCAAACCTTGGCCAGCGATGATGTCATTCCCAGCCCCGGTCCGGCTGGTGAAACGATGCCCAGTGCGGCTTACCAAGAACCAGAGGCAACAATGGTCAGTGGGACCCCGCAACCTGCCGATGCTGGCTATGAATATAATTATGGCGAATCGCAAGAACCAGCCATTGAAGAACCAGCCAAAAAGAAAGATGAACTTCAACCAGATTACAGTGCCGCCTATAGTCGCTCCTTAGACCGGAGTGATATGGTGCGTTATGCGGTATGGGGTGGTATGGGTTTTGTGGTAGTTGGCCTTGGCATGACCTTATGTATCTTACTCGGTATGGTGGGTTACTACTTCTCCGTGGTTAACCAATATCAAGACCGAATTGACGCACTCGGTCAACAAGCATCAACCTTCCAAACCACCCGTATCTATGATGTAAACGGCAATGTGATTGCAGAATACAACGACCCCAACCAAGGGGCCCGTACTGAAGTTCCACTCGAAGAAATTTCACCGTTCCTCATTCACGCCACCATTGCGACTGAAGATGAAACCTACTACGACAATCCGGGTTTCAATGTCTTCGCAATTTTGCGGGCAATTTATACGAACCTGAATAGTCAGGGGCCCCAATCGGGGGCGAGTACGATTACCCAGCAGTTAGTGAGGGCGCTCCTCCTCGACGAAGATTTTGCGACGCAGGTCTCATCCGAAAGGAAGATTACCGAGATCATTCTCGCCGCCGAAATATCGCGTAAATATAGTAAAGATGAAATTCTCGAGATTTATCTCAATGAGATTTATTATGGCAACTTAGCATATGGTGCTGAAGCGGCCTCGCAGACGTATTTTGGCAAGAGTGTGTCGGATCTCAATGTGTATGAGGCGGCTCTTCTCGCCGGGATACCCCAAGCGCCCGCGGTTTGGGACCCTGTCCGAAACCGGCAGGAAACAATTGGGCGCATGGAAACGGTTCTCAGGCTGATGACCGAGGCCAATGGCAACGGCTGTATTCAGATGGAGCATACCGACGCATCGATATGGAATTATGATCTATCGGCACCCTTCTGTATTACGTCGGAATTCTTAAATCCTGATATCAGTCCAGATCGGGCGCTAGAGCGACTAAGTATTGATACCAATATATTTGAATCGCCAGCTAGAAATATTCAACACGCTCACTTCGTCAACTGGATTTGGGATGAACTCGAAGCGCAGTTTGATACAAGTGAGATCTACACACGCGGTTTCAATGTTTACACCACACTTGATCCGACTCTTCAACAAACGGCCCAAGATGCAGTTGTCAACCAAATCAATACCACGCCCTACAACGTCAACAATGGTTCAGTTGTTGTGATGGACCCGCGCGATGGTCGCGTTTTGGCGATGGTGGGGAGTGCTGATTTCAATAATGAAGAAATCGACGGTCAAGTCAATGTCGCGTTCTCGCCGCAACAACCCGGTTCATCCATTAAACCCTTGGTCTATCTCACGGCCTTTGAAGGCAATGCCAATGGCGAATACTACACACCCGCCACTGTGCTATGGGATACCCAAACCTGTTGGGGCAATAGCTACTGTCCGCCGAACTATGATGGCGAATTCCGTGGTCCATTGACCATTCGTCGCGCGCTGGCCAATTCATTGAACGTGCCTGCCGTCAAGACGATGGACTTTGTCACGCCGGCCTATTTTGAACAACGCGCCGAAGAATTGGGCTTGACCTTCCCCATCACTACACCGAGCGAAGCCGGCTTACCTGCCGCATTGGGTGCGGTTGAAATACGTCTCTTTGATTTGGTCGCGACTTATAGCGCTTTTGCCAATCAAGGTGAACGCTATCAACCATTTGGTATCCTGCGCGTCGAAACCGCTGATGGTGAAGTTGTGTACGAACATACACCTACCCAAGAAGGCTTGCCGATTAATCCGGCCCATGCCTATCTCATCAACACCATTTTGCCCGGAGGTAAGGCAAGCGCAGCAGCCGCGGCGCATGGCCGCCCCGCTAGCCGGGCATAGGGCCGCCTCCGGCGGCCTTGCGGCGCGCTTGCGGGGCCCGGCAAGCCG
>JBNLCD010000571.1:0-3719 GCA_050303635.1 Anaerolineae bacterium | reverse complement strand
GTGTGTGTCCACGCGAGTGCGCAAAAACTGTCTTGAATAAATTCGGGCATAGGATTGCGATATTCGACCGCAACCGCCGCAAAACCCTCATCGACAAAATATTGAGCGAGCGATTCCATATCCCATTTACTGTAACCATTCCCATGAAAAAGCAAAATCGTGGGGTAGGGTGCTTCACCATCTTCCGGCAAATAAACATCGACTTTGTTCTTATAATCGCCGTCCTCAACATACCGCACGTCGGGGAACGTCGGTTTGAACTCGTCATCGCCCTGACTGTGGACAGGTAAATTGGGGATAGCGAGGGCAATCAACAAGCCGACAATAAGAAGCGACAAACTGGTTTTGAAAATATTAAAGGTGGGCATCAATCTTTATCCGTTGGTTATATGAATGATGCCCGTATTATACCGAACTTCAGAATCTAAGCATTATGCGGCAAAGGTGATATTTTTTCGCGCTTATGAATCAGAAAATCAATCCAATCCGCCATGCCTTGCCCCGTTTTCGCCGAGACCTCATACACCGGCAAACCGGGGCGGACTGCTTCGATGCTGTCATAGGCTGTTTGACGATCGAATTCAAGCGCTTCCGCAATATCAATTTTCGTAATCAGGCATACATCGGACGAATTAAACATCGGTGGATATTTAAGCGGTTTATCTTCGCCTTCGGTGGTGGAGAGCAACACAACGCGCAAATTTTCGCCCAAATCAAAGCTAGCCGGACAAACCAAATTCCCTACATTTTCAATAAACAAAAAATCAAACTCGTTTAATTCCCAATCTGCCAGATGGTGCTCCACCATATGTGCTTCGAGATGACAGGTCCCCGCTGTTTCAATTTGATTGACGGGCGCACCGCTTTGGGCGAGACGTTGAGCATCGTTATCGGTTTCAAGATCACCGACCAACGCCGCGACCTTATACCCTTCTTTTTGCAACTCAACCAAAGTCTGTTCGAGCAGATAGGTTTTGCCAGCGCCGGGGCTGGACACCAAATTGAGCACAAATATATTCGCGGCTTTAAATTTTTCGCGTAGTTGCGCCGCTAATTCATCGTTTTTACTGAGCACACCTTGTCGAATTTCAAGCAATCTCGGTTTCATCTAGTACCTCCAAAGATACAATTTCGATTTCACGGCCTGCCCGAATATCCATGCTGGGTGTTCCACAACGTGGACAGGTGAATGATTGGAGACTGGGGAGTTCGATATCAATTTGGCACGGGGCACAGTGGATGGTCAGCGCCACTTCTTCGATGATGAGTTGGGAATCCTGCAAAAGTGTATTCTCCGTAGCGATATCATACGCAAAGAGCAAGGCATCTTTGACCACGCCCGAAAATACCCCTAAACGTAAATGCACCGTCTGTACCGCCATGGCTCCTGATTCGAGGGCGGCTTGTTCGGCAATTTCCACCAGATTCTGCGCAATGGATAATTCGTGCACCCATCTCCCTTTCGCAAATGTTGACTGTCTCCCTAATTCAATTAAATCGCATCTTGGTACGGTTGTAATCTGGCAAAAGGTCATGTTCTAGACTGACGATGCTCCTAATCTCAGTAAACTGAAAAATAGCCAAATCCGGCGCGCGGGTTGATTAGCAAAGGCTTTCTGACCCATCCCCTGCAATTAGTCATGGGATTCGTGTACCACTTTACACATGACAGGTTGTCCATCGCTCTATAAAATAGCAATGTATAGTTGTGATAATTTTCACAAATAGAATCCTGGGAGTGTTCAATAAACATTTTTAATTAATTTAGGACTTACGTAGTTGATCAGCCAAGACAAGGGGCCCAAGCCGTCTTGTTACAGGGTATGTCGCATGACAGTGGTAATTCAACAAAGGACAGAGCCCATTTGGGCGGACAGGATAATGCATTTTAAGAATTAAATACGGGTTATCCTTAGGTCTACCCCCTCCGGCCTGCGGCCACCTCCCCCGAACACAGGGGAGGCTGGCGCACGTTGTTTTTCTTCTCACCCATGTATGGGGGAGATGACGCGTTAGCGACAGAGGGGGTTTAGTTTCTAACCCAGATTATTTAGTTAAAACACATCATGCTGTCCGTTACAAGCACAGATTCTTATCAGGCAAAATGTCATTACGACATGCCACGTCTGGCATTAACAAGGGTCTTTAGGTCCTTGGACCGTTAACCGCCCACTGTTTTGGCTGAAACGCGTAACACCTAAAATTGCAAGCATGGAGCTAAGGATAGTTATGGGTTTCAAAGTTATGCCCAAATCAGCCTTTAATAAATGGGTAACCCGTTTATGTGCTGATTATCGGGTTGTTGGTCCCAAAGCTTTACACAGCCAATTTGTCTTTGCCGAAATACATCATCCACAAGAACTGGCCTTGGATTATCCAACAACCGTTCTTCCACCAAAAAAATATCTTTTACCACCGCGTGAAGTTCTCTTTAATTTCCAAGATCGCGGCATGCAAATCGAGGCCAACATCGAGGTCGAACCCACTGTTATTCTGGGTTTACACACCTGCGATGCCCACGCCATCAAATTGCTCGATCATGTCCATCAAAACGGTTATGCCGATCAGCATTATCAAGCACACCGTGATGCAACTTATTTGGTTAGCATCGAGTGTTTAAAACCCTGTACGGAACATTCATTTTGTAAAAGTATGGGTACGCTGACCGCCACCGAAGATTTTGACCTGCATCTGACCGATTTGGGATCAGCTTATGCGGTGGATGTCGGGTCCGCGAAAGGAACGCAACTTCTCAATGGGTTTGAGGGAGTCTGGGACGCCACGGATGATGATTATCAGAAATTGAATCGAGTCATGGCCGAAAAATGGCCCCATTTCTCCTACCGTCTCGATTTTGACGTCACTGAACTGCCCGATATTTTGAATATTAGCCAGAAAAGTTCTTATTGGGACGAACTCGGCGACCGCTGTTTGGCGTGTGGCATGTGTACCAAAGTCTGCCCAACCTGCTATTGCTTCGATGTCGAAGATGAAGTGGATTTGACGCTCGAAAATGGCAAACGGATTCGCTCATGGGATTCGTGTCAGGTTGAAGAGTTTGCGGTAGTCGCAGGTGGTCACAATTTCCGCTCAAGATTAGCGCTCCGCCAACGGCATCGGTTTATGCGCAAGGGTAAATATCAGTACGAAGCCTTTGGCTTAGTCGGATGTGTGGGCTGTGGCCGCTGTGCCATGTCTTGTTTGGTGCATATCTCGCCTGTCGAAACTTTTAACGAATTGAATCGGCGACGCCGCACCAGCGAAGCCAAAGAGACGAAAAAGGAGGTTGAACCCGCATGACCACCTTATTACACGAAACCTTGATGCAGGATTCAATCTTCATCCCCACACCGTCGCGCATTGTGGATATTCAAACGATGACCGACGCCGAGAAACTGTTCACGATTGAATTGCCGTCCAGCTATTCACTCAATCATCGACCCGGGCAATTTGTTGAAGTGTCGTTGCTAGGGATTGGCGAAGCACCCATTAGTATTTCCTCATCACCAAGCCGCACCACGAATCGATTCGAACTCTGTGTGCGCGCAGTCGGCAATGTGACCAATGCCATGCATCAACTTTTGCCCGGTGATTTTGTCGGCATTCGTGGCCCCTTTGGACGCGGTTTCCCCTTCGAACGCTTCCGCAGTAAAGATATTCTCTTTGTCTCCGGCGGGCTAGGTATTGCGCCTTTGCGGTCACTCATCAATGAAGTTTTG
>JBNLCD010000570.1:0-3721 GCA_050303635.1 Anaerolineae bacterium | reverse complement strand
TTCCCAATCCGTTGGATAATCAGGATGCTGTCGGGTTACGATGTCGCCACCTAAATCGACGACACAACTTCCATATATCGCCAATCTTTCGGCAATTTGCATCCCAATCCAGCCCTTGGCACTACCGCCTAAATCAATGGGGCCGGGTAGATAGACTTCTTGATTTTGGCTATCGAATTTTAGGCCGTGCCAATTCGGAATTTCGATTTTGGTGGGTGTCACCGCCGATTGATGGTCGATATCCATATCACTAAAACTGCGGTCATAACCAGCGGCTAGCACGGCGGGTAAGATTAAGGGATTACACAATCCTTCGGTAATATCACAGGCTTCCCAGGCAAGGGCGATATTTTGCCACAAGACATCACTCACCTTGACCCATTCGTGGGTGCGTTGGTTGAGTTGGGATAATTCACTCTGCGGACGGAAGCGCGATAAGATCGCTTCATAATCTTCAATCCAATGCGGTACTTCAGCTAAAACGGCTGACCCCGCTGGATCACTTTCCAGCCAAATATTGATTTGACTGCCCAATGCCCGAAAATTTGTACTATAGCGAGACATTAGCGGGAGGCCTGCGTCGTTGGACGATTATTAGATGTAGCCTGTGTGGTCGTTGTTTGCGATGTGGTAGCTACAGCAGGACTCGGCGGTTGGAAACTCGACGTTGTATCCACGGTTGTGGTCGTTGTCGTACTATCGACAGTCGTTGGGGTATCCACCGCTGAAGTATCTTCGGTCGTCGTGGTGGTTGCATTACTGGCTGTCGTTGTCGTTACCGCTGGCGCAACGGTGCTTTCATCATCACCATGCCGGATAACGACAATATTCGGGGCCTGATTGCTAATTGCTTGGGTGGCCGTCGCCGTAATGCCCGGTGTGGCTGTGCTGAGGATTGGCTCTGGCGTGCTGGTCGCCAGTTCACTTACAGCAATATCGGTTACGCCTGTTGTTATTTCAACTTCAACAGGCAACTGAACTTGCGTTTCAGTTTGAGCAAATGAGTTGGCATCTAAAGTGGCCAAGGTTTGGGCACCGACAACAGTTGCCAAGGTTGTGCCCGTAACGAGGGCGAGTCGAGCGGCAAAGCGGTCAGGGGCGGTCATACGAGACATCAATCAATCTCCTTTTCATTCATAAGATGAAATGAGCTTACCGGAAATTGAACCCCCTTGTCTTAAGGGCACCTCAGTTTGTCTTAAGCATACCTAACTGCGCATTAAATCCACCTTAAATCTTTAAATTGAGGGCTTGCAACACTTGGATTTAGCCGTTTTTATGTCACGGGCGGGAATTCTAATGAGAAAATCCCTTTTAGGTCATATCGCTCCCCTGTTAGAATACAGGCATCATTTTATCGGTAACCTAGTATGAGAAGTGTATATGCGAACTATTCAACTCGATGATATCGAACTTCACTATCAACAATTCGGCCAAGGCCCTGAAGTGGTCTTAGCCCTGCATCCATCCACCGTAACCGGCAGTTTATTTCAATGGGCAATACCCCGCACCGAGCAATATACGGTTATTTTGCCGGATCAGCGCGGGCATGGAAAAACAACCAATCCGGCCCCCGATTTTATGTTGTATCGCTTCGTGAACGATATGTTTAATCTGTTGGATACGCTCGAAATAGAGAAAATTCATGGCATCGGCTATAGCTTAGGGGGGGCGGTATTAATCGGGATGGTGCAACGGGCTCCTGAACGTTTCAAATCTTTAGTCACTATTGGAGCCAGTCATGTGGCGCCCGATGAAAAACAACAAACAGCGCTCGCGGGTCCGCCGGAAAAACGGCAAGGCTTGGTGCGGGCCATTATGGATCGTGAAACAGGCATTCGCAGTGGTTGGGATTTTGATGCGGAAATGATGTGGGAGATGAAAGGTCCGGCGAGTGTTATTGTGGGGGATCGCGATGAGGTGGTCACGGTGCCGGTGGCGAATGAGCTTTATCAGTCATTCCCCGATGGCCAACTCTTTGTTTTGCCTCATGGGCATCATTTTAGTTATCACAGTTCGCCTCTCGTCAAACAATATCTTGAAGGGTTTTACAGTCGATTTTGAGACTAGGCGCGGCTCTATAGATGAGCACGCAATGAGTCATTGATTAACAAGAGGCGGGTTTGACGACCTGCCTCTTGCTATTTTCACCTGAATTATGCTGTGTCGGAATTGAGCCACGTTACCCAATCGGTGCCCCGTTTTTCACGATTAGCTCCGTCTGATGGTGCGAGGGGCGTATGTTCAGCCGAGACCAAGAAGATGGCCCCCAATAATTGTTGATTCGTTGGTATAGCCAAAAATTCAAAGGTTTCGACGTCACGCAATACGCCGCCACTCGACCAATAAGTATAAAATCCACGCGCTTCAGCGGCCAAAAGCAGATTTTGGACAGCGGCTGAGCTCGCGGCAATATGCTCAATATTATTGGTGGTGAGTTCAGGCTGACCACTTGCGGTTGAATCCGGCAACCACGTTACGAGGACTAAAGCATCTGCACCAGCGAGAAGTTTCGGGATTTTCTTTTGCAGGGTACGCGCCCATTTGGGGTCGGTTGAGGTTTCAGCTGTGCGTTTGATAAACTCAAGCACTTGGCCAGCGGCAGGCTTATCAAGTACATAAAACCGCCACGGGACAGGCGATTGTGATGCTTCAGAGAGATGTTGTTTATCAACTAATTTATGAAAGGGAGCCCAGCCCGCCACCGCAATGGCTTCTGCAATCTGTTGATTAATGGCTTGGCGCGCTGGAGTGGATAAAGTATCTCCATAGTCTTCAATATTGCCGAGAATTTTGGCGGTTTTACGTTCACGAATGACGTGATCAACGGCTTGAATGAATTGATCTCGCGTTAAATTCTGAGGTGGATTAGGCATGTATTGTGTTGTCCTTGGTGTGTTACCTATGCGCAAATGAAACTGGATTAGATAAAAACGAGAGTACCCTCATATTGTAGGATACTCTCGTTATTGATTTGCGGATGAAGCAAACTGAATTATTCTTCAGTTGTTTCTTCGACGGGTGTATTGAATGATACAATCAATTGACCCAAGCCATTGTAGTCCGGACGGGTAATGGCTTCACCACTGGAATCATAGAAACGTGACCAGTTTTCAGATTCATTCGCGCGGTAAATCAAAGTCGGCGTTGAGTTTACACCCATATCGCTTTGCAATTGGCTCGCGGCACGTAAGGTGCGGTCGGGACGATTGGAAGCGATACAACTCCGCAATTCGTCGCTGTCTAAGCCAAGATCTTCACCAATGCCCACGATATTATCAGTATTGAAGTAATTGGCACCTTGAGTCTTTTGATAGCGGAACAGTTCTGAATGGAATTCCCAGAAAGCACCTTGTTCAGCGGCACAAATCGCGCCACGGGCGGCCACTTGGGAATATTCACCGCCGACAAAAGTCATCGGACGATATTCAATACGAAGTTGACCTGTGCGCACATATTGAATGATGAGTTGTTCAACTTCTGGTTCATAATCCGCACAGTGTGGGCATGAGAAATCAGAAAATTCAGCAAAAACAACGGCTGCATCTAAACTACCAATAAAGGGTGTACCATCATCGAGAATACCTTGCACGACACCATCTTCAACATCCGTGCGTTGTTCAATCTCACGATTACTATCTTCAATACTGCCGTCAAGCGGAATGCCTGAATAGGCACTAAATCGAGGATCATCAATTTTGAAGGTTTTATTGCTTTCAGA
>JBNLCD010000569.1:0-3737 GCA_050303635.1 Anaerolineae bacterium | reverse complement strand
CAACTCGCAAGTTCGCTGGGTGATGAAGCACATGCTACACCAGTTCCGTCCGGTGGCGACGATACCGATGAAACACCGACGGTTAACGCTGAACGTGTTCCATACGGTCCGGCGGTTGTTTTAGCAAGCGATGACTCAACTGTTGCCGTACAAGTCAGCCTCATTCGGGGCATTGCGGTAAACGCTGGCGCACAGGAAGCCATTGCTGAATTGAACAAGATTATCGAAGAAGACGGGGAAACGGTTCCCTATGTTGCCCTCCGCGCTGAATTGAACTTACAAATCGGGCAAACCGATGCCGCCTTGGCAGATGCCAATCGCGCCATCGAACTTGATCCCGAACATCCAGCCGGTTATCTGGTTTTAGCGGTTTACCACACCCTCTATGAATATGATGCCGAACGGGCCCTTGAACTCGCCCAATTAGCCTTAGCCTTTGCGCCGAATAATGGCTATGTGGCTTTGGTTTATGCGGATATTCAACGTGAATTTGGCCGCTTTGATCAAGCGCTTGATCTATACAATACGGCTGAAGAATTAGAAATTCCAGTGGTCAATGGTTTAGCACAACGGTCGTCACTCTATTTCGACATTGGTGATTACGCAAACGCGATTGCAGACGGTCAACGGTTGATCGAACTCAATGAATACGATCCATACCTAAGCCTTGGCTTAGCGGGTGCCTATATCCTCAATGACCAATATGATGAAGCCGAAGCTGTTGTTGATGCCCGCGTTGTCCGTTGGGGCACTGAAGATGTTGACTATTACACTGACGCGGCTTATGTCGCTTATCGTAACAGTGATTACGAACAAGCTCGCGAATGGGCCGGTAACACCTTAGCCAACTATGATAACCCAACCGCAAACTATATCCTCGCGCTGATCAATCGCGCTGAAGGTAATTACGATGAAGCCTTAGCTCAATTTGAAGCACTCCAAGATTTGCCCGATTGGGAATATAGCGGTTTCTATATCAATCCGCGCTATGGTCATAACCTCGCGGTTGATACGGCTGAAGTTTATCGTTTGCAAGATGATTTAGACGCCGCCCTCGCGGTTTTAGATACGGCTATCGCTAACGATCCTTATAACGGCATGTACTATCTTGGTAAAGCGGGTGTTTTAGCCGCCCTCGACAATGATTATGGGATGCGCTGGAACTATCTCTATATCTTCACCAATACGTACGATGGGGATGTAACTCAACTTGCCAAACAACACGTGTTGGACCAAGGTCCTGAACTGACCTTTGATCTGGCTTATCAAATGCTCAACCGCTTCGATTCAGACTCGGCTTGGGTCCTCATCGAACCTGCATTGACGGCATTCCCTGAACATCTGGAATTCCGTTGGTTGCAAGGTCGTTATCTTATTCAACAAGATAATGTGCAAGAAGCATCCATTATGGGTGAAGCACTTGTCCTTGAAGATGATCTGAGCCCCTATGGCTATCTAATTCAAGCTGATTTGGCATGGTATGAAGACGATCAAGCGCAATTTGCTGTTCTGACTGAACAAGCCTTTAGTCGTGATCCAGAACAACCTTATATTGCGCTCGAACATGCCCGTTCATTGCGCTACACTAATCAAGTATCCGTCGCGGTCAATGTTTATGCCACGGCTGAATTCAACGGCTTGAATCCCGGTATCTTACTCTATGAACGCGGCCTCTATAATTATGAATTGAATCGTTATGTGGGTGCGCGCGATGATCTATCCAATTTGGCGGCTATTGCTGGCGAATACACACCGCCTGAAGCAGTTTTAGCCTTACTCGCCTCATACCTGCAACTCGATCAACCACGGGAAGCCCTTGAAGCCGTAACAAATTTCACCGATATTTGGATGCAAGATTGGATCCAACCGGATTACTTTGGCAATCTCGCGTTCGTCGCTTACACCGCCGGTGATAACGATCTGGCTCATCAATTGGTTGACCGGTCACTAGCCTTATAAGAAGATAACTCGATTGCTCGTTATATGTTGGCGCTTGTCCTAGCTCATGAAGAAGATTATGCCGGCGCGAGCGAAATTTTCGCGGAACTCGACGGGAATACCTCGATTTACGATTACAATGACCCATTCATCAATGTTGAATTCGGTCATTTGATCTGGTTCGATTGGGGTAATGTCGAAACGGCACAAGGCAACTTAATCCATGCGATTGAACTCTACACCCGCGCTATTGAGGAAACGTCTGAAGAATGGTTCCCGCCGTTTGTCGGACGGGGCAATGCCGCGATGTTACAGGGCGATTTTGAAATGGCTCGTGCTGATTTAGAACATGCGCTAGCCATGGCTGAAGATTTACCTGAATCAAAAGCCATGATTGAAGCGCTGTTAACAGAATTAGCTGAGCAAGAATCGCTTGTTGAACAATAGATTGGACACGCAACAGCGTACAATCTAACCAAAAATCTATGGTAAATTAAACCCTCTCTTGCTAGGATAGCTAGTCTGAGAGGGTTTTATCTTTCAAATCGAAGTAAAGGCGAACAATCAGTGAATTTTTTCGGTGATCCTACATTTCTCCAACCCGTTTTTATTTTGGGCAACCTCCTTGGCTTGTTGATTGGCTTTCCTTTACATGAATATGCCCACGGGCGTATGGCGGTCTATTTGGGCGATAGAACGCCGTATTTTCAACAGCGTCTTACGCTTGATCCGCGCGCCCATATTGACCCTTTGGGTTTAATTTTCGGCATTATCTTCGGCTTCGGCTGGACGCGTCCCACCCCCATTAATTCGTGGAGCCTTAGCCCCGACCGCAAACGCGGTATGTTATTGGTCGCGAGTGCTGGCCCGCTCGCCAATTTAGGTGTTGCGACTGTTTTGGGTATCATCTTGGCCATTTTTGTGGGAATTGGGATGCCGAACTTCCTGAGTTATATTGTGCTCTGGGCATTACGCTTTAATCTAGTGATGTGCTTCTACAATATTGTGCCCTTACACCCATTGGATGGCTGGCAAATTCTATTGGCGGTGGTGAGTCCCCAACAAGAATTTGAACTCAAAGAATACGAACAATATACCGTCTATGGTCTGATGATTCTGTTGCTCACGGGTATGTTGGGTGCTTTCTTCAGTCCATTTATTGGGGCCTTTATCGGCATCTTTGTTTAAGCCGGGGCAATTCAGTGGCTGTGTTTACCCGTGTTCGTCAAACGCTCCAAGCCCTTACGGCCTCCCTGCGTCCGGTCGAAGATGATTTGGCGGCAGAATATCTCACGCCAGAGTTATTCGCCCTTTTTATGACGATGCGCCGGAGCGACCGTCAACATCATGTGCGCGTGCTCAAATATTTGCTGGCGCAAAATAGCGAGGATACGGCCCTGCATTACGCGGCCCTATTGCATGATGTCGGAAAAACACGCGTCTCGATTTCCATTTTCCACCGAATTCTGGCAGTTCTCGGCAAACGATTTTTTCCCCGTCGATTTGAACAGTGGGGGCAAGGTGAGCCCACCGGCTGGCGCAAAGCTTTTGTGGTGAGTGTGCAACATCCGGCCTGGGGAGCGGAATTTTTCGATGCCCACGCCGACAATAAACAGGCCAGCGACCTCATTCGTTATCATCAAGATAGCGTGGCAACCACGCCCCTCACCGACACGCAAAAAGAATTGCTTCAGCAACTCCAAATTGCCGACGATGCCAGTTAAGGCATTTAAAATGCTCGACCTCATAAACCCAATCTAAAAGTTTTGGTCAAGCTTCTAATAAAGTTTCGCTATTAA
>JBNLCD010000568.1:0-3746 GCA_050303635.1 Anaerolineae bacterium | reverse complement strand
ATATTTTCGCTGTTGAGGGTGACCGTCAATGGGTCGGCGTCAACCGCGGCAGTTTGCAGATAATCGCGCATCGGTCGCCATGTTTCCCATGTCGGATTGGGGCCCCACAATTCATAGGCAAACCCGTTCATTTCAATGACTTCAATCGGACGATACGCATCATACACGGCGGATAAAACAGGCGGTGGATAGAATTGCGCCCGGAAAATAATCAGCCCGAATTCTTGATTTTCAATGGTGTTGATCAAATTTGTCGGGTCAAATAGATCATTTTCATAGAGATTTTTGAGTTGGGTCGGATTGGTAATCACCGTGCGGCCTGCTTGCAGACTGAAACCTGCTTCTTCCGACATCACTGGTTTATCGCTCGCTTTGATGCGGTCAACGATCTTCCAGCCGTTGTCATGATCTTGTTGGCTCGGCAAATGACCAATCGTTGCATAGCCTTCTGTCCAATTCGCCGAATCATAGAACGGATACCGATGACCGGGGGCGGGTTCTAAACCAAGCGAATCACTCAAATCACCAAACACTGCCCCTTCCGTCGGCATTTTGACCACAGTTAAGCCATAAACAATAATCAGTATCAGCGAGAACCAACCGAGTCCGGTTTGCAAGGGCGCGGCTTGAGCTTGGATAGTTTTTTTGAATGGACTCAACAGGCGGGTGATGTAATTATCGGGGAACGTCCATTGATGATTGAGCGTGCGCCCGACGAAAATTCCCGCCAGAATACAACTCGCGACGATGAAGCTGGCAAAATAACTATCGCCGGCCCCCCATTTGCCGGAGAGCGTGGTATTGGCTCCGGCCAAAACAAACCACACACTATACGCGGAGATGCGCGCAAAATAGAGTTCATAGGCAACCACTAAACCGGCCATAATCAGGAGTGGCCAATGCAGACGCGCAAATTGTTCCGCCAGATTACGGAATTGGGACGGATAATAAGCGTTCACATTCGCGGCAATAACATTATTCCACCACTCGCCGTGGGTGGAGACGTTCAAGAACAAAAAGACCAGCGCCGCCGCACCCGCTAAACCTGCCCCATAGACGATAGCCCGTCGTGGGTTTTGTACCAGAAGCCACAACATGGCCGCAATGACCGTCGCATAGGCCAATTGTTTCGTATAACCCGCCAATAACAGCAAGAACATGGCGATGATGAGCCGCCGCCGCTGTTTCTGTTTAGGTAGAGTAAAGACATTGGCCAGTCCGACAATCGCCAGTGTCTCAAACATGACCATAAAATAATGTTGGCGGAATAAGGGCCCCACATGATAAATATAGTTGGAGGCCAGAAAAGCGAGTCCCATCAGAACCCCGACCCAGTGATGTTGCGTTTCGCGTTTAATGGCATACCCAATCATGCTGGCGGTAACCAACGTCCCCAGAAAAGCGACTAAGCGTCCATACCAATACTCAGGACCAAACGCCCACGCGAACGGAATCAACACCACATGATAAACAGGCGGGTAGTTGCTGGCATAAAAGGGAAAAACATCATTATCCCGATAGGGCCATTCCCCTTCAGCCATTAATTTCGTATCGACAAGTTCAAAGCCCTCGCCTTGGTCATAATCAAAGGGGAAGCGAATCAATGCCCCCGCATAAACCACATACATGATGAAATGTAAAACCATCAAAATGAGAGCCACGGCTAAGAGTCCGCGGGTAAGCCAATTTTTACTTGGGTTGGCTGTCATCATAATCGACAAAATTATCCTTTAACTTGGGCAATCGTTATTTAAAACGAGTATCAGGGTTCGATCCGTTATTGTATTTTAAGCAGGTGTGTCACCCAACGGAATCAGGCTCAGGCCCACAAAAAATGTAGCCACGGCTCCCAATAGAGCGAGCTTTTGGGAAGGGCCAAATTGATCACCGCCACTAATGGCATCAAACGCAAAAATCGCGATAAATCCCAAGACACCCGCAACGACCATCAACACCCCAATCAAACGCTTGGTCAGGGTATAGTTGGGGCTCAGCAATTGTTGTAACCAATTCATCATGGGGTAAATCCTCCACCATTTCAGGAATGCGCGTCTCAGTATAGCATAATTTCAACCAGTGCTAAGTCGTTTTCTAATCGTAGGTCAGCTAAGCGGTGGTTACGGTTAAAATAGTAGATGGATTCACATTTTATTGGTTGTACGTAAGGTAAACTGCCAGAAATATTTGGAAAAGATTCTTTACCTTTTTTGTAAAAAAGGTAAAACCAAAAAACTTTACATGAGCTTCAATACAGCTCTTTTCAAAGTTTTTTGGTTTTACAAAAGCTTGGAAAAAGGCTTTCCAAAAAATTTGGCGTTTGACATCAGGAGCAGAATTTGAAGCGATTTAGTGGAATCATCATGGTGTTAATGATACTGAGTCTCGCGTGTTCGTTGACATCATCCCTCGCCACCATTGAGCCACCGACGGCGGATTTTCAAGAAGCAACGCTTTCGCCCACCGGATGGATTCAGATTGCCCCCGGCATTGAATATCGTGAAATTGAAGTAGAACCGCAATCCAGTCGCGCATTCAATATGCAAGTTGTGCGGATTGATCCGAATTTAGCTTCGTTCGAAGCCATCTATGAACCGAACAATGCCTTGAGTTCACCCGAATGGCAACGGCGTTTAACAAGCGCAAATGTCATCATAAACGCCAATTTTTTTTCGGATGATAACGAGACAATTGGTATGGTGGTCAGCAATGGGCAACTCTACGGCACCAGTTTTTTGGGCTACGGCGGCATGTTCATGGTGCATAATAACGGCGCGCTCGAAGTTCGTTCTTTGGTTCAGAGCAGTTATTATGGCGAGCCATTGACCCAGGCTGTGCAAGGTTTCCCTTTGCTGGTGGAATATGGCGGCGTTTCGGCTTCCACTGGCGCTGGTTTTGATGATCCCGCGCGGCGCACCATGATTGCCCAAGATCGAGATGGCTATATTTTGCTATTTTCAACGGGACTGGGTCAGCTAAGTTTGCGTGAAGCTCAGCAATGGTTGCTTCAAAGTGATCTCGCGCTCAATATTGCGTTTAACTTAGATGGCGGCAAATCGACGATGATGATTGTCCGACCAGCGAGCGGCGAAACGCTCCATATCCCCGCCTTAGCCGAAGTACCGATTGTTCTCGCGGTTTATGGCGGCTAATCATAAACACGGTAGGCTGAAGCCATACCGCTAATTATAAAAACAAGCATGCTAAAGCAAGCTTCGATTCTCGGCTTAGCCGGGTACACCTAGCCGACAGTCTCCACCAATTATGAGACAGATCATTGATGGTTATTGTAATTTAGAACAGGTGAAAAACGGGTGGACACGCAGGTCCGCACCCTACTGCACCTTAGCTTAGCACGGTTCTGCGGCGGGCCATGGCAGGGCGGGACAACATTTTAGTCGACTTCGGGTGTATCGACAATCATAGTCGTCATTTGTTGCAAGGCACAGAGCTTTTCGGTGTCACCTTTGACAGAATAAACTTCTATTTGACTGACTACCAATGTTCGTCCGGAGCGAATCACCTGGCCACGAGCGCTGAGATAATCCCCATCGGCGGGTGCGAGCCAGTTAATTTTGAGCTCGACGCCAAGCACTGTTTTGCCAGCGTCAGCTAAGGTCATGGCCGAATAGCCGCCAGCACTATCGGCGAGGCTGGCAATAATCCCCCCGTGAAAAAAGCCGTGTTGTTGGGTCAAGAATTTTTCATACGGGAGTTTGAGTTCAACATAACCAGCTTCGACTGCCACC
>JBNLCD010000567.1:0-3747 GCA_050303635.1 Anaerolineae bacterium | reverse complement strand
AGGCGCGGATATGGGGCAAATTATTGAGTTGTGCCAAACTTAATCTTCGAGGGCAATCTGTGCGGCTTTGTATTTTTCAATAATTTCACTAAGAGTGGTTTCGTCGGCATGATGAAACCACTCTCCCTTTGGATAGAAAACGAAATTGGGGCCAATATCACAGTGACTTAAGCAATTAGCAATTTCCCAACGGACAAGTTTATGGCGTTGCGTAAAATCAGCAGGTTCACCTAATGCATCACGCAGACATTCATAAAGCCCTTCGGCTTTGCCATCTGCATTGCAATGACGCCCTTTACACATCACCAAACGGACGCCGTTTTCACCTGCTAACCGTGAATACCCCATAATTAATTGACCTACTATTTTCTCTATTCCAAACTTTCGAATTCGATACTATCGACAATAGCTTGTATTTCAGGCAAGCCTTCGGTTACACGTTCAACAGGCTCAATACCGGTAAATACGGCAAAATTACCGCCTTCATATTGCAGTGCACCAAACCAGCCTGCAATATCAGAACCTTGGGCGCAATCGACCGCTGAATAATAGGTTCCCTCCGCCGTAATATTATCAATCGTGAATTCGCGCTTGGTATCAATGCCAATATTGCATTCAAAGAAGAGCAAGCCGCGCAGTAATTGTAAGCCATCGGACCAGAGATTGACGTCCCCAAAGGGTGCAATATTGGGAAAGCCCCACAAAATCCAAATTTGTCCCGTTTTGCCATCGGCTAAAGGACCTTCATAGACTGACATGGCAATATTGCCTGCCGCAAAAAGGTTGGCAACCGGCACTAAATAATTGCCGGATTCCCAACCTTCCGGCAGACTAATCGTCAGCGGTGGCTCAGGACCAGCTTGAATCTCAAATTCATCAGAGTAGGTAGGCGTTGCTTGCGGTGAGACACTTGGGGCTAAAGTAGTCTCAACCTCAGTCTGAATAGGCAATGGGGTAAAAGTCGGCGTCACCGATGGAACAAGCGTTGCCGCCGCCGATGTATTCGTTGGTATATTGGTGGGGATGCTCGTTGCCACATCTTCTTCAGTCGTGGGAGTCGCTGTCACAACATTCGCAACAATTAGTTGGGCTTCATCACCGGAAAATTCAATCTGCGAAGCCAACACCCAGCCTTGCGTTTCACCAATTTGGATAAGATAGTAAACATCGCCTAAACTATCGGATTCAGTGCGGGCCAATGCCGTAAATTCTTCATCTTCAAAGATAGTGGCAATTTCTTCGGCGGTGCGATTTGGTGTGGTAAAAACAATCGCGCGAGCCCGATTGACTTTCACAACAGGGGTACCACTGACATCTACGACAGGTGTCGAGTTGGCGAGAGTCGCCGCCGGCGGAATGGTAGCTGTCGCATCAACAAGGGCCAAACTTGTTTCATCACCTTGAATTTCAACCTGTGTTTCAGCGACCCAACCCAAGCGATTACCCAAGTCAATTTGATAATAGATTAAACCCACGCGGTCCGGTTCTGATTTACCGATTGCCCGCCGCAAATCTCCTTCAAAGAGATTGATAATCACCTCGGAATCGCTGGAAGCTTCGGTGAAAACTGGCGCTTGGGCAACTGAAACACGTATTTGGACGGTGTCCGGTGTCGCGCTAGCCCCAGAATCGTCTTTTTCATCATCCTTATCATCACCCCCCGTGCAGGCAGTTAAGACCATGACAAGAATCAGTAATCCGAATAAAAACATCCGGTGGATAGCTACTGTATGTTGTGAGTTTAATCTATTGCTTAACAAAGGTTTTTCCCTTCGTAAAATATTATTCCCATTCAATCGTGGCAGGTGGTTTGCTGGTGATATCATACACCACGCGATTGACACCTTCGACTTGATTGACAATTTTACTACTAACTTCGGCCAATAACTCATACGGTAATTTGGCCCATTCTGCCGTCATAAAATCTTCCGTAACGACAGCCCGTAAAACAATGGTTTCCCCATAAGTGCGTTGATCACCCATCACCCCGACACTGCGTACCGGTAAGAGGGCGGCATAGCATTGGGATGTTTCATAAAGTAAATCATATTGCGTCAGCGCTTGGCGGAAAATAAGATCAGCTTTACGGAGCCGTGCCAACCGTTCTTCGGTCACTTCCCCTAAACAACGAATGGCCAAGCCGGGGCCGGGGAAAGGTTGACGATAGACTTGCGATTTGGGTAAACCAAGTTCTAAACCAATCCGGCGAACCTCATCCTTAAACAGATAGCGGAGAGGCTCAACGAGTTCCAACTCCATATCTTCCGGCAAGCCGCCCACATTATGATGGGTTTTGATGACATGCGCATTGGGTCGTTCTTTAGCCGCAGATTCGATCACATCTGGATAAATTGTGCCTTGGGCTAAGAATTTCGCATCGCCAACATCACCGGCGGCTTCTTCAAAA
Organism: Anaerolineae bacterium; assembly: GCA_050303635.1. Classification (GTDB taxonomy): domain Bacteria; phylum Chloroflexota; class Anaerolineae; order Aggregatilineales; family J027; genus JAKEEQ01. The sequence goes on along the minus strand of JBNLCD010000567.1, from coordinate 1,340 downwards.
ATACGCACAAATAGCTCGCCGATAACTTTGCGCTTGCGTTCGGGTTCTGTGACATTTTGCAACGCTTTGAGGAAACGATCACGCGCATCAATGGCAATAAGTTCAGATTTATTATGTTGATGGAAAATACGCACCACGGCTTCAGGTTCACCATGCCGGAGTAATCCATTGTCAACAAAAATACACGTCAATTGGTCGCCAATCGCGCGGTCCAAAAGCGTAGCCGTCACCATTGAATCCACACCACCGCTCAGGCCCAAAATAACATTACCTGAACCCACCTGCGCCCGAATCTGCTCAATGGATTGCTCAATAAATGCTTCGGATGTCCATTGAGGTTCACAGCGGCAAATTTCTAAGGCAAAATTCTTGAGGATCGTGACGCCAAATTCAGTATGCGTCACTTCAGGATGAAATTGCACCCCATAAAATTGGAGCTCAGGGTGGCCAATGGCGGCCAATGGCGAATGTTCGCTGTGGCCAAGGGAAATGAAACCTTTGGGGGCTTGTTCGATGCGGTCACCATGACTCATCCACACTTGTGATTCTTCGGGCAAATCATGGAAAATGCGAGCATCAAGCTCTAAATCATGCATAAACGAAGCTTTGCCATATTCACGTTCTTGGGCGGGCTTCACCATGCCGCCAAGAGCATGCGTAATAATCTGCATCCCATAGCAGACTCCCAAAACAGGCATTTGAGATTTGACCAGCCAATTCGGTAAGGTCGGAGCATCGGGATCATAGACACTATTGGGGCCACCCGATAAGATTACTCCTTTAGGATTTAATTCTCGCACAACTTCTTCATCAGCATCCCACGGATGCAACGTAGTATAAACGCCTTGTTCGCGTATACGACGGGCTAGTAATTGCGTATATTGTGACCCATAGTCCAATATCGCAATTCCTCCCTGCCGATGATCAATGGTTGGAGCGGTATGGTGTGTCATTTTTTAAATATCTGTTATCACCTTGCTGATTTTAAATTTCAAACGTAACTATAATCGAAAACGCACCTGCTAACCACAGCAGATGCGTTTGAATTTATTTTTGCTTTGTCAGGTTAGTTTAGCCATCATCTTATTGAAGATCGCCTTCAATCACATCGATGCAGTTGAGACCGAATTGACCAAATCCGCTATCATCCTCAGCCGTTTTGAAATAAAACGTGTCTTCATAATTACGCGTTTCACCTGTGCCGTAGGTAATCACTCCGGAGAAATAGACTTTTTCAGCGTTAGGATCTTCTTCGATGGTCGTTGTTGCAAACGTCGTGATATTTGGGTTATCTTCGACAAATTTTAGACTATAGGCTTCGGCAGGTGAATCAGGACAGA
>JBNLCD010000566.1:0-3758 GCA_050303635.1 Anaerolineae bacterium | reverse complement strand
GATTCGGGGCATTATTATTATTGGGCTCGTCATTTGGGCTTTCTTTTTCTACCGGACCTACCAAAAAATTGCGGTTCGTAATCAAGAAATTGAAGCGGATCTCGACCAAGGCACGGCAACTCGTTTAGAAGGCAATTTAGACCGTGTCGCAACCAAACAACGGGCAGGTTATTATTTGACGGTGCAAGACCAACGTTTTTTGGTGCCGCGTTTACTATATGATTTGGCACCCATTGGGGAAAGCGTGGTGCTTTATCATTTACCGGCCAGTAAACACTTTTTAGCCCTCGAATTTTCGAGCGGGGCATCTGTCGACACAAATTAGCGATATTTGTTATAGTTTAATGTGGACGATATTGATGAAACTTAAAAATGATATGTCTGATATTGCGATGAGCTGAAATTATGCCCATCTACCTCCGCCGACCTACAGCCATCGCCCCTGAACACGGGCGCGGTGAACTAATAAGGTTTTTTCTCTCCCCCCTGTATGGGGGAGATATCGAGCGGGGTCAATATCAATCAGAAATTCACCACTACCCAATCAACGTGCAGACACAACAGAAGGAAGATTATGAGCATTCAAGATGAATTGATGCAGGCTGTCAAACAAGCCATGAAGGATAAGGATGCCGCCCGCCGCGATGCGTTACGCGGTTTACAAGCGGCTATTCGTCAAGTTGAAGTTGATGAACAGAAAAAATTGGATGATGCTGAAGTCCAAAAAATCTTAATGACCGAAGCCAAACGCCGCAAAGAAGCCATTGAAGCTTTTGAAGCTGGTGGCCGGATGGATGATGCCGACGCCGAACGGTTTGAACTGTCAATCATTGAAGGCTATTTGCCGGAACAAATGGGCAGTGATGAAATTACGACAATCGTGCAAGCCGCGATTGCGCAAACTGGCGCGGAATCAGCCCAAGATATGGGTAAAGTCATGGGTGTGGTGATGCCGCAAGTGCGGGGCAAAGCCGACGGTAAACTGGTCAATCAGATCGTCCGTGATTTGCTAAATTCCTAATCAAGTTTAATATTGATGTTGTATTGGGCGGTCGGTTGTATCGCCCAACTTTCATGCTAAAACAACGACCAAAGGGGCAGTGTGGTGTCTGAAGTCAGCCAAACCCAAATGACCAGAGCTAACCTTATCCCAGCCGGATTTTTGCGTCTCCGCTGGGGATTGATTATTCTGGCTTATCTAGCGATTGGGATGTTGATTCTCAACTTCAATGTATTGGTGCCAACCGATGACACCCTGCAACTTGAAGTTGATGATGTTCCCAATGATGATATTTATGCCCCGGTTTCATTATCCTATGAAAGCACCGTTTTAACGGATCAGGCGCGCCAAACGGCCCGTGACACTACCCCGCCAGTGTATGATCGTTTATTTGATGAAACCAGCGAGCATCTGGAACTCACCCAAGAAATTGTGGATTATATGAATTGGGTGCGCAGTGATCCCTATAGCACTGTTGATCAAAAAGTGCACGATTTGCAATCCATTACATTGTTAAAAAATGTGGATGAGGATACATGGCGCGAATTATTAGGCGCAACATCTTCACGCTGGGGTGTCATTACCGAAGCAATTATGCCAACCGTGGCGGAGGTCATGAGCCTCGAAATCTATCCAGATGGCATTAGCGATGCACAAAACGCCCTAACCAGCATCGTCAATCCCAGTATTAGCTTTGTTGATCGGCGCATTGTGACTGAAATTGCGAGCGAACTGATTATTCCCAATGTTCGTCTCAATGAAACAGCCACCAACCAAGCGCAGGAAGATCAAGCCGAGGCGGTCCAACCGGTTTTACGCAATTTTGAAGAAGGTGAAATTGTTATTCAGAAGGGGCAAAAAATTCGACCCGCTGATATAGAAGCCTTGCGTCAATTTGGTTTATTGCAATCTGATAAAAATAATTCCCGTCAATTGGCCAGCTCTTTTCTTATCCTGTTGATGGTGAGCCTCGTGCAATTTTTATATATTCAACGCTTCTATCCCCGTGTGGTTGCCTCAGAGAGTTTAATGCTGGTGCTCCCCATCTTGACCTTGGCCTTTTTAGCCGGTGCGCTCATTTTTGGGCCTGATGGTCTCGACCAACAACGGCTCTATCCAGCGGCGGCCATGGCCCTGCTGGTGACAGCTTTAGTCGGCCCCCATTTAGGCACATTTATGGTCGCGGGGGTGGCCATTTTAGTCGGCACCATGTTCGGCAATTCGTTAGAGCTTATTTTGCTAATTGCCGTCGGAGGCATGGTTGGCAGTGTCGCTTTGCAAGATGTGGAAAGTCTCAATAGTTATTTCCGGGCGGGCTTTTTTATTGGAATCGCCAACCTGATTATAGTCTTAGCCTTTTTGCTTGAACAAGAAAATCAGCCTGAGCCGTTGGTCTTTATTACCGATACGTCGTTGGCTTTCTTAAGTGGGTTATTGGCGGCAGGGGTGGCGCTCGTGGGTCTATATATGATTGGCACGATGGCCAATTTGACGACCAATATTAAGTTGATCGAACTCATGCAACCCAATCAGCCGCTCTTACAAGATTTACTCCGCAAAGCACCGGGCACCTATCAACATAGCCTGCAAGTTGCAAATCTCTCTGAATTAGCCGCTGAACGAATTGGGGCGAATGCCAGTTTGGTGCGTGTGGCGGCCATGTATCATGATATTGGCAAGACCCTCAATGCTCAGTTTTTTGTAGAAAATCAGGCGGAGGGATTAAATCCACATGACGAGATTAACGATCCCTTCCGCAGTGCCGCGCTGATTATCGGGCACGTGACCGAAGGCGAACGCATGGCGCGCCGTAATCGGTTGCCCCAACGCATTCGTGACTTTATTCGGGAGCATCATGGCACCAATAAGCCCATGTATTTTTATATGAAGGCGCTCGAACAAGTTGGTGGAGATGAGACACAAATTGATGAAGCTCATTTTACCTATCCCGGTCCGGCTCCACAAAGCCGTGAAACCGCCATTATGATGTTAGCGGATGGAACCGAAAGCGCCGGACGTGCCATTCGGCCACGTTCCTTGGAAGCGGTTGAAAAAGTGGTGGATAAAATCTTCCAACATGCGCTTGAAAATGGTCAGTTGGATGACAGTGGTTTGACCTTGGCTGATCTCAAGGAAATTCGTAAGTCCTTCGTGGAGACCTTGCAAGGGATTTATCACCCGCGCATTGCTTATCCTGAGCGCGAAGAGATTAAAGCCGAAGTTGCACCGAAACCGCAACTCCAAGAAACCACCCAAAAACCAGCGTCAGATGGTGAGGATGTGACCCCGCCTTTCACAACTGAAATTTTTGACGCGACAGAAACCACGCAAATCAAAGAACGTCCGACTAACACCGGCACGGACACCGAACCGGATGCCGACGCCGATGTACCTTGCGAAGACAGTGAAACAGCGGTTGAAGCCGAAGTGGCCGAAGCCAGTCATGAAGCTGACATAACTGAGGTTGTAGAAGAAATTGAGGAAGAAGCAACCGAAGCCGAGGCTAGCCCTGAAGCCACCGCTAAAAAACCGCCCGCCAAAAAAAAGTCATCAGCGACCAAAACCGATAAACCGGGCTCCATAGAAGAGGAAATATAAAGCTTGAGCAGTTTAGAATGTGAATTAAGCTGGGCGGAAGAATTGGCCTTTACGCCAGAATTGCCCGAAGCTGAAATCAATCAATTCGCCCATTTCGCCGAGCAGGTGATGGTTCAACTCGAACTGACTCCACCGCTGACGGTCAGTTTGCATAGCACCA
>JBNLCD010000565.1:0-3766 GCA_050303635.1 Anaerolineae bacterium | reverse complement strand
GCCTTGTTACAATAACCCACATTAATCCACAAAGGTGTCAAATTTACGGGCGTTGTTAATGGCAATCGCGGCTTGTTCCGCTAAACTGCCCATCACATTCAGGTGTGCGCGGGAACTACGCCCCATCCAGCGCTGGCTATCCACATAAATCAGTCCAAGGGTTTTGTCCTTGATCTTCATGGGAGCACACATCACCGTGCGCAATTGCAAGTCTTGAACACTGTCACGTTTATTCAACTCAAGATCTTGCTGGGCATCAGCGATCACAACGGGTTTGCTCTTTTCCAGCGTTTTGGTTAAGACACCCATCGATGGCGTAAAATCTTCGCTGTGGAGATATTCTTTTTTGCGATTGCGGCCCATCTTAAAGCGCAGTTCGCCATCGTCTTCTAAGAGCATGACAAAAGCCCGACTCCCATTCGCAAAAGCAATGGCACTGTCCAAAATAATAGTGACCAGATCATGGATGTCATGTGTATTATGAATTTCGCGGGTAATTTCAAGCAAAAGTTGCAAAGCGAGTAGTTCATTGACTTCGCGACTTTCGTTGGTGACATGTAAAGCTTCATCAACTTCACTTAAAATACGGTTAATATCTCTAAATCTTCCGTCGCTCATCATAGACCCCCGTCTATTGCTGGATTATTGTTTACGGATGGCACGTACATATAATGCTAAACCATTGCCTACACGCTCGCGAGTCTCAATTGCCTCATAACCCATACGTGTCAGCAAATCTGTCATTTCTTCAGCCGACCAACGTGGATGTTCTTCGGCGACACGGCCCCAATTGATCAGTTGGTCACGTGATGCGCCTGTCAAACCGCGTTCATCAGCTAGTTGCGTTGCATTGGCGATATTCATCTTATTAGACGGATTTAGGAGGACAATTGTTCCTCCAATTTTAAGCACTCTGACCACTTCATGTAAAGCTTCTTCGGGATTATCCAACAAATAAATAACATTGGTGGCGGTCAGCATGTCTAAGCTTTGATTCGCAAAGGGTAGATGATAGGCATTACCTTGCACTGACGTTTGCTCCGGATAGAGATCCCGCCCTACCTGCAAAAGCAATGTATTGTAATCAATGCCAAAGGCCTCAGCCTGATAATCTTTACGAAATAGGTCCACTAAAGTTCCGGCACCCGTTCCTAAATCAGCGACACGGGCTCCTTGGGGCGGATTGACAAACCGCGCAAAACTTTCGAGGATACGATTCCAGCCTTCATTCGACTGAATGCTTTTGACAAATTCGGCATAATCCGCCGATTGCATGTCATGATCACTGTTCATAGAATACCTTCGTCTGCGAGTTGCACAAATGCCTCAAAGCCTAATGAGATAGATAGAAGCGGCAACCAACTGGAACCAAATAAAATCAAAGCCACCACCACGCCGTCACCCACCACGGGCATCATATCCGCGATTACATAGCCCACCCCATAGGCCAACGCAAAACCAAAGACACTGAATCCATTGTGCCTTATTTGGCTCTTCGGCAAGGTTTGTGTTTGGGTATAAAGTTTATTGAGGTAGATAAACCAATACATGATGGGCAGAACAATAATAATCACCAATGCCACCATAAAACTCAGGGCCGAGAGATGATCAGAACTAACCTGATAGCCAGCTAAACCAACGCTTGTGAGGAGCGTCAACAAGAGAAACGGTCGGGTTAAACCGAGTGGCATCGGGGTGTAACCATTTTGGCGTCCAAGAACATTAAGACCAAGGCCCAAACCGAGCCCAACGACCCCTAAAATCAGATTGGGCACCAATTCTTGCGTCGTGAAACCGATCTCAATAAAGCGAAACTCGTGCTCACCGTAGATCCAAAAAGCACTCATTAGGCCCGTCAGAACCGCGATACTCCACGCCCAGCGTTCGGCTTGGAAGAAAATGAGATAGGCGGCGAAAAATGCCAGCGTGCCAATCCCCGAACCATACAGCGCAACACCCAACGGAAAATCGTTGCCTAAATTTCCGCTGATAAAACCCGCTTGGAGGGTGCCAAAGATTCCGGCAAGGATCAGGCCCCGCAATGGATGATAGGTTTGGGTGACGGTGATAATATCAAAAAACAGGAGACCAAATACCAGATAGCCGAGCCCGCTCAGCAGGGGATGGACGTTGGGTTGATGCCAGATGGCTTCGTTGAAACCCGCCAAGACGACCACAAAGCCTAATTGTTGTCCCAAATTACGTATACGTTGCATCATAAACGTTTTATTGCCTTAGATCCGATTGCGAAACTGCTCAGCTTAGCAACCATTTGGAATAGAAATATTGGGCTCGATGTCAACTTCACTGACATTATATTCATAACGCAAGCGACCGGATACGGCCCGTTTACCATAAAACAGCGTTGCATTCTGCACGTTCATTTCAACAATATATTGCGTCACAACTTGGAGTTCGGGGGCAACCCAAACCGTCCCCACCAGAAAATCTAAATCGGCGGACGTTTGAATTTGCGGCGGCACAACAGCTTCAGGGGCAAATCCATACTCATAAATTTCAACGCCCACGCGTACATCATCCGCGACGTCTTTGCGGCCCGTCGGCCCAGCATTGCTCACACCACCAATCAGTTGGCCCGGTCTCAAATTGGCAAAAACAGCAACTTCCTCTTCGGCGGTGACACAATCATTATTCAGCGTAATCATAAAATAGCTGTTACTGATACGCGCGGCGGTCAGGGTGGCCCCATCCGTATCCGCGAAAATATCACCTTCAAATTTTAATTGCACAATCCGTGAGTTCGACAAATTATTGGTAAACGCATTGTATTCCATGCTCCCCTCGGCCCGTTCGCCATTGTCATCATAAACGCCCGTAAACCGCACATGAATGGTGGTGTGCGAATACGGCAATTGCGCTAATTTATCGTCAATGACGGCATAATTAATCTCGCTGAAGTTGGCCGGTGGCGCTTGGGCAGTTAAGACAGTCGAGGTGCCCAAGGATTCGAAATCAGCTTGTGTCGGCACAGGATCATCCCCGCTAAAATCGCAGGCACTGAGGACAAAGCTAAAACTCAAAATTATAACCAGCAATTGGCGAGGGTAACGGGCTATAGGGTGCATAAGTGTATTCATTTCCTTCAAAAATTTGGTACGCTCAATGCCTTATTATAGTCTCATGCCGCGTATATAAAAACCTGTTTATACACTACGTCGGATTTTCGGGCATGTCGTGGATTAATGAGACATCTGGCATGTGTTCTTTATAGACGCGCATCACGTTGGCGGTATGCGTATTGGTAATATCATCAATGGAATGAATTTTCTCAAACAAGACATCCACCAAATGCTCGGTGTTGAGACACATAATCTTAATCAGCAAATCGGCCTCGCCCGTCATCACCGCCAAATAACATACTTCCGGGATTTCAGTCAATTGACTGGCGACCGCTTCGAGGCTACCCGGCTTGACTGAGACAAAAATATAGGCGAGGGCTTTAAAACCTGCCTGATGGGGATCAATGGTCCCATTCAGATGTAATATCTGTTTTTCCTGAAGTCTGGCTACTCGATTTCGCACGGTGCCTTCAACAACGCCAATGGCTTTGGCAATATCTGTTAAGGGAGTGCGCGCATCTCTTTGGAGAAACTCAATAATCGCTATATCTAACTGATCCACTCGGCCAACCTTGATTCATAACAATAAAAAACTGCAACACAATCCAAGTATTGCGATGATTTAGATCTGTGTCAAGCAAAATGGACGGGGCTTCCCGTCCATCCATAAAAAACTTAAACCTTAG
>JBNLCD010000564.1:0-3770 GCA_050303635.1 Anaerolineae bacterium | reverse complement strand
ATTGAATTTGCCGGCACCCGTTATACCGTGCGGTTGGTTGGCACGGCATTAGACCGCTCTAATTACCCCATTACTTTGGTGACATGGTTTGGGGCACAAGCCTACTGCAAACCACTTAGCCGAGATTTGCCTTCAGAAGCACAATGGGAGCGCGCCGCCCGTGGTCCTCAGAACTATATTTATCCATGGGGACAAACATGGATTGCGGATAACGCAAATACCTCTCGTTCTGGTTTAGACGGCATTATGCCTGTGACGGATTATCCAACAGGTACCAGTGGTTATGGTGCGTTCAATATGGCAGGTAATGTTGCTGAGTGGACTAAAGATGATTATAACGCCAGTTACTATGCTAGTTCACCAACCGTCAACCCTGTAGCCGTTGGTGGCGATAAGAAGGTTGTACGTGGTGGAAGCTGGGATAATGTCCCGCTCTTTGCCCGAACTGTGCATCGCATCGATACATACGAAGCATTGGAAGCCGAAGCAAGTGTTGGTTTCCGCTGTGTTCAAAACTAAAATCCTACGCTATCACTTAGTGTAATAATTTTCTAAAGGCACGAATTTCCGTGCCTTTTTTGTTTTATCTTATTTCCTTGATTGCACATGCTATAATGTTTTCTTAACTATATTTGTTGAAATAAATAATGAGGTATACGTGTCTTCCCAACCTAAACGCTGGCACCTAGCCCCAAAAGCACCCATAAATTATGTGAATGCTTTAAATGATATTGGTCCTGTAATGGCACAAGTGCTTTATAATCGGGGAATTACCGACGTGGACAATGCACGTCTTTTTCTATCTGATAACTTGCCAATTCACGACCCTTTCAAAATGAAAGGCATGAACAAAGCTGTTGCGCGTATTCGGACCGCCATTCGCCGTGAGGAACATATTGTTGTTTATGGTGATTTTGATGCGGATGGTGTCACAAGTACGACGCTTCTTGTGCAGACGCTCCAAGCTTTAGGTGCCAAAGTCAGTGCATATATTCCGCATCGCGTGGATGAAGGCTATGGCTTAAACGCGCCGGCTCTTTATAGTCTGGCTGAAGATGGTGTAAGCCTCATCATTACCGTTGACTGTGGGATTCGTTCTGTTGAGGAAGTTATTGAAGGACAAAAAGCTGGCTTAGATATTATTGTAACGGATCATCACTCGATTGGTGATGTGATTCCGCCCGCATATGCGGTTCTAAATCCCAAGCAAACTGATTGTGACTATCCAGAAGATATGCTCGCGGGGGTGGGGGTCAGTTTTAAATTGGCATCCGCTTTATTACGCGTAGCCTCGGCGCAAGACAAAATTGCCCCGTCAATTACTGAAGAAGACTTATTAGATTTAGTGGCGATTGGGACTGTCGCTGACCTCGCTCCGATGGATCGTTTTGAAAACCGCAAATTGGTTAAACTTGGCCTTGAGCAATTAAGCAAAGCGCGGCGTCCTGGTATATATACGTTACTGGATGAAGCTGGCGTACAGCCGAGTGATATTCGCGCCATGAGCATTGGTTTCGTCATTGGGCCACGTATTAATGCGGCTGGTCGGTTGGAACATGCTGATTTGGCTTACCAGTTATTAAGCACGGATGATTGGGGACAAGCCACCCAATTGGCTCGTGAATTGCAAGAGTTGAATCGTAAGCGTCAAGACTTGACACGTGATGCCTTTGAAATTGCTGAGGAAATGGCGCGACAAGAAGGTGAAGATCCGGCCCTTATTTTTGCGGCTAGTCCTCAATTTTTGCCCGGTATTGTTGGTTTGGTGGCAGGACGTTTAGTTGAGCAATTTTATCGTCCAGCGATTGTGGTTGAAATGGGCGAAGAAGAATCACATGGGTCCTGTCGGAGCACGCCTGAATTCAATATTACTGACGCGCTTGATGAATGTGCAGATATATTATTGCGACATGGCGGACATGCGCAGGCGGCCGGCTTTTCTGTGCGTAATGAAAATATTCCGATGCTCAAAGAACGCATGACCAAAATTGCTGAAATCAAGTTAGCCCATCAAGAATTGTTGCCCACCATTACAGTTGATGCTGAAGTCCGTCTCGATGAATTGACGATGGATTTAGCGTCTCAACTTGAATTATTAGAGCCCACGGGTGAAGATAATCGTCCGCCTGTTTTTATGACACCGCGTTTAAGAGTGTTAGATGCCCGCCAAGTTGGTCGGGAAGGTGCCCACTTAAAACTGCGCCTAGCCAATCACATGAAAGATATGGACGCCATTGGCTTCAATCTAGGGCATTGGTTGAATGACCTGACCAATTATGTGGATGTGGCCTACCATCTCGATATTAACGAATGGCGCGGTCGAACAACCTTACAAATGCGTTTGGTGGATTTAAAACCGACTGTATAGAATAATCAGTCTTACAAATCGGCAATTGCACGTCCGAGGGCCCGATGGACTTCGGCATTGTTAAACATTTCCCAGACAGGCATGAAGTTTTTGTAAAGCTCATCATGTTCGGCACGCCGATAATGAATATATTTTTTGATGCCTTTTTGATTGGAGAAGTCATGGCGCATACTTTTCAATAAGTTAATTGCCACATCGGCATCATTTAAATCCCCCAGATAATTTTGCATTTTACGGGTGGCTTTAATGACAATTTCGATATCATCACCCATCACATCTCTGAAAAATTCCAAGAGATAGCGTAACCGTTTGAATTCAATGCGCAACTCATGCAAGGTCTCAACCTCAGCCGTGGCTAAAAATGGCTCATGCGCCCAGATGACTTCCATTTGTTCATAAATCAGTCGCGGCACCACATGATTAACTTGATAAGCAAGCGGTGGCGATTGGAGTTTACGATATTTCTTGTGACCACCTTCGCCGGGTTTGCTCAATAACTCATGAAACTCTTGAATAAATCGATCATATTTTTCTTGCTTGAGCCATTTATGCATGGCTTTTTCAGCGATATGTTGTTGATCTTGCATATAGGCAACCATTTCAGCCAAGTCGGTGGCATCGCCATCCAACATTTTGTCGACATAGTCTTGGGTTTTCAACAAAAAGACATCTAAATCACGGACTTTGCCCAGTCGTTTGGCTGTTTTACGCAAACCGGGATAGACTTCGGCATAATAATTTTTGTTGAAGTATTGCCCAAAAATTTCAAAGATACTCCGCATCCGGCGCAAGGCAACTCGCACCTGATGAACACCTTCGACGGCATCCCCATCCCAAATGTGCTGTTCTTCAATAAGAAGTTGTTGTAGATTTTGTAATAATAACTTACGACCAGCTTCCCACATCGGATCAACCGCCGCAACGGTTAAATCACCTTGCACTTCAATAGATAATCTGTCGCGGAAATCTTCATCTTCCATTGGTAAGGGATCTAAATCTGGAGAAGGAGGTTGAGTTGGAGCAGATGTTTCTGGGACAGCGGGGGCCTCGGCTTGCACGAGTTCTTGGATTTCAGGAGGAAAAATAGCGATGCCTTCAGCCTCCCATGAGCCTTGCCATTTTTTGACAGTTTGTTCAGTGACTCCAACTTCGGTGCTAATTGCCTCAATCGGCTTTCCATCAAGCGTCAATAATATAATTTGGGCTCGACTTTGGATATAAGATTTAGGATGAGACAAGGCCACTTGTAGAGTTTTGTTGAGCGAATCTGTCATTAGTTTGAGAGTCTCCACATTGTTTGCAAAATTTCAGAATGAACCTCTAAATTAAATATAACGAAATTTCAGAACATTGCCCACCAATAGCCACTGGTTTTAAGATTTCTTTTTGCCACGATAATAGC
>JBNLCD010000563.1:0-3773 GCA_050303635.1 Anaerolineae bacterium | reverse complement strand
GCTACAAATTGCTCAATCACCGCACCAGATATTGAAAATAGCCGGACTTAGGGTTAAATTTGATGTGGCTTGGGAGCTATTTAAACTAGTTATCAGGAAGGAATCTAACCTAATGACAATAATTGAAAATATCATCGGACGCGAAATTCTTGACTCTCGTGGTAATCCGACCGTAGAGGTCGAAGTATTTTTGATGGATGGTGGTTTTGGCCGCGCGATGGTGCCGAGTGGGGCATCTACTGGTGAACACGAAGCTGTTGAATTACGTGATGGCGATAAAAGCCGTTATTTGGGTAAAGGTGTTCGTCAAGCTGTCGAAAACGTCAACACCGTGATTGCTGATGCGTTGGTTGGCATGGACGCTACCGAACAAATTGTTGTTGATCAAATTATGCTCGATCTGGATGGTACGCCGAATAAAGGCAATTTGGGCGCGAATGCCCTCCTCGCTGTTTCCTTGGCGACTGCGCATGCCGCCGCCGATAGTTTGGAATTGCCACTCTATCGTTATTTGGGGGGTGTTTTTGCCCACACCTTGCCGGTACCCATGATGAATATTATGAACGGTGGGAAACATGCCGCCGACAGCACCGATTTCCAAGAATTTATGGTGATGCCCGTTGGCGCGGAATCCTTCAGCCAATGCTTGCAATGGGGTGCGGAAATTTATCACAACCTCAAGGGCGTGCTTAAGAGCCGTGGTTTGCCGACTACGGTGGGGGATGAAGGTGGTTTTGCCCCGAGTTTGCCCACCAACGAAGCCGCGATTGAATTAATTCTCGAAGCTATTCAAAAAGCAGGCTTAACCCCCGGTGACGATGTCTATATTGCCCTCGATCCGGCATCAAGTGAAATTTACGAAGATGGCAAATACCACCTCGCTACCGAAAATCGGGCTTTAACCAGTTCTGAAATGGTCCAATTCTGGGCTGATTGGGTAGATCGCTATCCAATTATCAGTCTCGAAGATGGTTTGGACGAAAACGACTGGGAACACTGGAGCGAATTGGTCAGTGCGATTGGTGATCGCGTTCAAATTGTGGGCGATGATTTGCTCGTAACCAACGTGGAACGTGTCGAACGCGCCATTGCCGAAGGTAGCGCCAATGCGTTGCTCTGTAAAGTGAACCAAATTGGAACCCTGACCGAATCAATTGCGGCCAGTCGTCTCAGCCAGAAACATAACTGGGCCGTTGTGGTCAGTCACCGCAGTGGTGAAACCGAAGACAGCACGATTGCTGATTTGGTTGTCGCCCTCAACGCGGGCCAGATTAAGACCGGCGCACCCGCCCGAAGCGACCGGGTTGCGAAATACAACCAGTTGCTCCGTATTGAAGAAGATTTGGGTTCAGCGGCACGTTTTGCTGGCAAGAATGCCTTCCCGAACTTACGCCGTACGCTCTAAATTCAGACGATTTGACAGGGGGATGTGTACCAATGTGCACATCCCTTTGTGTTTGATAGGGTTTTTTATAGCGTGTCAGCACGGTAGGCTGATGAAGTGTGACAAAATAATCAGGGTATAAAATCGGGCGACACGCGTCACCCGCATTTCAATAACCCGATTAATTATTCAAACCACAGCTTGTTGATTTGGTTTCCCGACTGATTTAAAAGTATTGGGTAACGATAATCAATAGCAAAGACCTTTCCCCACCACGGACTAAACAAGGTGGCTCCTTGTTTGACCGCGTGCGGAAAACATGGCTAATCTGCTGGTCATCCAGCGATATTAATTTTCCAAGCTATGGTTAGTACCGTAAATTGACAGATGTGTGGATTAAGAGTTTTAATCGATACTGCGCCTTCTGATTTTATTTTTAATTAGTTTGTTTAGATCTATTCGCTGATTTTAGCAATTTTGACAAAAACTTATTCAATCATATCGTGTTCAATAGCATGATTATTGATTTTTTATACAATGAAGGAAGCACCTAGCCTAGATAATGTGTGTATCGGTGCAAAAGAGGATGTTTTTAAATGAGTAGAGATGTACATGGAAAACGCACAAAAATTGTGGCTACGATAGGTCCTGCCTCCGATAACGCCGACACGTTACGGAGAATGATTCGCGCAGGCTTAGATGTAGTACGCATTAACTTTAGTCATATTGCTCCCGAAAATTATGAAGCAACGGCTGAACTTATTAAGATGATTCGGAAATTGGCCACTGAAGAAGCAGTTGTGGTGGCGATTATGGCTGATTTACAAGGTCCGAAAATTCGTCTGGGAACATTTGAGCCGGATCCCTATCCAATCAAGCGGGGTGATGAAGTTACGATTACCAGTCGCGAAAACTATAATATCAAAAAAGGCGAATTACCGATGCCGCATCCGGATGTTATTCGGGACGTGCGCGCCGGACATCGCCTGTTAATTGATGATGGTGAAATTGAACTTCGCGTCAAAAAATGTGATGGTCAGGATTTGGTCTGTGAAGTCATTGTTGGTGAAGAACTGAAAAGCCGCAAAGGGGTTTCCGTTCCGCAAACATCACTGTCACTTTCGGCCTTAACCCCTAAAGATGAACGCGATGTTGAATTTGCGCTCAATGCGGGTGTGGATTATGTGGCCATGTCCTTTGTCCGCCATGCGGATGATATGCGACGTTTGCGCTTCCTCGTGGAGCACATGCATGGTCGCGCCGCGTTGGTTGCTAAGATTGAAAAAGCCGAAGCCATCACCGCGTTTGATGAAATTTTGGAATATTCCGATGGAATTATGGTTGCGCGTGGTGATCTCGGTGTCGAAATTCCGGCGGCGGAAGTGCCCATCCAACAAAAAGCCATTATCAGCAAATGCAATGATGCAGGGAAGCCGGTTATCACGGCAACGCAAATGTTGAGTAGTATGGTCAAGAATCCACGGCCCACCCGCGCCGAAGCAAGCGATGTGGCCAATGCTATTTTTGATGGCACCGACGCCATTATGCTCTCCAATGAAACGGCAACAGGGGCATTCCCCGTCAATGCTATCGAAACCATGACAGCCATTGCGGAAATCTCGGAAAAGCATCTGTATGAAACACGGCGTCAACGATCAGGCGATTTGCAATCGATTTTAGGTGGCGAAACCATGCCGAGCGCGATTAGTTTTGCGGCGCAACAAATTGCTAAAGGCATTGAAGCCCAACTCATCGTCAGTTGTACATGGACTGGTTACACCGCCCAACGGGCCGCGCGGGAACGTCCGGCCACGCCGATTTTGTGTGTGACGCCCAATCCCGAAACCTATCATAAGATGGCATTAGTCTGGGGCGTGATTCCAGTGCTGGTGCCTGAATTCGGCAATATTGACCAGATGTTGGATATTGTGGAACAAGCCGCCCTCGGTGGTGGTTATGCCAATATGGATGACCGTCTGGTAATTATTGGGGGTGTGCCCTTCGGGGCCGGGGGGAATACGAATTTCATCAAGGTTCATATCATCGGTGAAACGAGCACATTCCGTCCCTAATTGATAGCTATCTAGATAATAAATATAAAGAGACCACGCGTAATGTCGTGGTCTTTTTTTGTGGTGAGGTCATGACGGAATAAAATGTATAAGGTTTCCCCTCGACAGGTAGACCCGCCGTGCGTGCGATTGAAATTCAATACAGTTAAGCAAACACCACAGGTTAAAACCAGCGGCTAGACAAAAGAAAAGTACGCTAAAGCGCACTCCGCGGCTTATAGTCTTATTTCAGCTTCCGAAAAGTGCAGAAGAAGGCGTGCTCGGGTTGGCGGGGAAGACTCACAGCTTGCTTTAGCATGCTTGTTTTTTTTTATAGC
>JBNLCD010000562.1:0-3782 GCA_050303635.1 Anaerolineae bacterium | reverse complement strand
AATGAGCAGGGGCATGATGGTCGCCTGTCCAGGAATGATGAGGGTGGCGATGATAATGGATAGGATGGCTTTTTGCCCGCGCCACTTGAGGCGGGACAAAGCGTAGGCGGCCATGCACCTGCTGATCTTCAGCCCATAAATAACGTCCCGCATTCCAGAGCAAGAGTGCTAAGAAAATAAGCCCTGGCAAAATCGGTTCAGCCACCTTGCCATAATAAAGAATCAACCCATAACCCAAAAATACGGTGGTTTGGAACATCCCCGGCAAACGGTCGCGATCCGGCAAAATTTTGCGCCACATCGCCACCAGCAAAATCGCTGAAGCAATCAGGGCATAGACCATGGTCTCCTGAAAACCTTGTTCCTGCACATCGCGGAAGGTTTCGCCAAATGGCACGCGATAGAGGAGCGTGGGATGCTGAATATGATACGTAATCACAATAAACAGCATGGCCAACAGCGCGGCCACATCCCAACCCAAATTAGGCAAGTGACTCGCCGTGCCCAGTCTTTCAATTAAATCCGTAATTTCTCCCGGATTTTTTGATTCGGCAACATGTCTTTCGTCGTTATCCATCAGTGAGCCTCGCGCAACAAATGACGAATTTCATTGATGTGATGGAAATATTGTTCACTATCCATCGTTTCCGCAGTGCGGGGACGCGGCAAATCAATATCGACCACATCCATAATTTGACCGGGACGCGCGGATAAGACCACAACCCGTGACGATAGATACACGGCTTCAGCGATATTATGCGTGACGAAAACAACTGTCATTTCAGGGATTTGTCGCCAGATAGACAACAATTCATTATTCAAGCGTTCGCGCGTCATTTCATCGAGTGCGCCAAAGGGCTCATCCATCAAGAGGAGATTCGGTTGAAACGCTAACGCGCGCGCAATACTCACCCGCTGTTGCATCCCGCCGGAAAGTTGCCACGGATAATGGTCCGCAAAATCGGCTAGCTCCACCAGATCCAACATTTCGCGGGCCCGTTCTTCGCGTTGTTGACGGGAATATTTCATGACTTCCAGCGGTAATTGCACATTTTTGATCACGGTGCGCCAATCATACAAAGTGGCGCGCTGAAAAATGAAACCATACTCACGATTAAGACGCGCGGTGCGCGGGGTGTGGCCATTTACCAATAAATCACCAGCCGTAGGTTCAATGAGATCTGCAATGAGGCGCAAAAGGGTACTTTTACCACAACCCGATGGTCCAATCAGTGAGATGAATTCACCGCGTTTAACTTCTAAATCTATATCTTTGAGGGCATGCACTTTTTGCCCATCATTACTCGTAAATATTTTATTGAGTTTTTGCACATCAATAATATTTTCGATTTGGTCCGACACTACAAGAACCTTCCCTATCAGTTTCTAAAATTAATTAGCGGAAAACAACTTCATGACGCGATTTATCACGGGATCAACCAAGAGCTTGTTAAAGGTTGTATCCGCATATTTCCAGCGCACAACATACCGTTCCGCTAAGGCGACCATCACAAAAAAAGAAATCCCTAAAATGGCGGTGACTAAATTGGTTGCCCAGAGCTTCGGGGGGCCGTTGGTGTAATATTGCGAGAAGTTGATGATTTGGCCGCCCAAGCCATCTTGAATCCCCGATGGCAATTCACCAATAATGGCACCGACGACGCTGGCGGGTGCGGTGATTTTCAATGCCGTGAAGATATACGGCATGGCATTCGGTAAGCGTAATTTCCACAAAATCGTCCACCGACTCGCCGCATAAGACTCCATGAGTTCCAACGCTGTTTCTGGCACATCCGATAATCCTCGCAAGGTATAAATGGTCACGGGGAAAAAGGCTAAATACGCCGCAATTAAAGGTACGCCTAAATCACGCATTCCCAACAATTTGTCTGACCAGATGATAACCATCGGAGCCAGCGCCAGAATCGGCACGGTTTGCGAGGCGATGACATACGGCATGAGACTGCGTTGCAATAATCTGGAGTGGACAAAAATAATGGCGAGCAATAACCCCAATGTTGTGCCAATCGTAAATCCCAACACCGCTTCACGGAGCGTAAAGAGTGCCGCTTCAGTTAATTGGACGCCTAAGGGAGGACGATTGCGTTGGGCGGGTTCGCGTAGGGCTCCCCAAATATCTTCAAGATGGGGCATGGTTAAGTCACGCGTTTTTTCTAAACCAATTTTGACCGGACCAACTTTTAATTCATAGTCAGTTTCTTGCCCCAGCCATTTGGCACCTTCCCAGCCACCCAACAGAACAACCATGATTAACCCAAAGTAAAATAGGGTTATCCATGTATCCAGCGGTAACCAGCGCATTAATTTAGTTGTGAGTTTAATTTGGTTTAGATCATTATTTTGTTCTGTCATAAACTTCCAAAGATAGCAATAAATTTGTAAAGCACAGCCAGACTTAGTGGTTCGCCTCTTTACTGAAGAAGGGTCTTATGCTTTTGAATTCTTAAACGGGCTATGGATGTCAGCGGGTGAGACTTGCCTCACTCCTACAAATTTGTCACGGTGTGATCAGCCTTTGTAGGGGCGACCCCTGGGTCGCCCGTTTTTATATCGCCCTTATTTTGTCAAACTTCATTAGGCCCTTGCTGAGTCTGACCCAATTCACCATTGAGCATGAAATTGTGATTGGATCTGACAACGCATAAACCAATTGATGCTTATCTACTCTAGCACTGATTGTTCATCAACTATAAAGCACCTGTTGAATTTCCACAACTAATCAATTTACTAAATCGGGATTTTTTATTTCAATATTTTGCACAATTTCGTAGAATTAGGCAAAGAAAATTTGGTTTTTCGTAAAGTGTACGTTATTTTAGTTATCCATTTTCAACAGTTGGGGCAGATTTTTTCTACAGGCAAACTTGCTCTGGAATCGCATATATGTTTTTTGTAGGAACATCGAAAAGGTTGTAAACTTGAGAAAAATAAACCTTATGATTAGTCTATCCCCAGCAGTTTAATAATTTTAGGAGTCCTACCTCAATGAGTAAGAAATTACAGAATTTCATCAACGGCGAATGGGTTGATTCGTCCAGCACCAACTATTCCCCCGTCTATAATCCCGCAACTTGTGATGTTATTGCTGAAGTTCCGGATTCAACCTATGCCGATGTCGATAAAGCTGTGCAAGCCGCGCAAGCCGCCTTTGAAGAATGGCGACGCACCCCGATTCTGAGTCGTGCTCAATATATGCACCGTTTCAAGGTTATGCTCGAAGACCGTTTTGAAGAAATCTCCCGCATTGTTGTTGAAGAAAACGGCAAGACGATTGATGAAGCCCGTGGTGAAGTTCGGCGTGGCATTGAAAGTGTTGATTTTGCGGCAGGCGTGCCTTTCCTTATGCGCAATGATGGTGTTGAAGATATCAGTTCTGGTATTGATGAAACCACTTTGCGTCAACCGGTCGGTGTTTATGCGGCTATCACGCCTTTCAATTTCCCGATGATGGTGCCGATCTGGTTTTTGCCAACAGCTTTGGTATGTGGCAACACCTATATTATGAAACCCTCGCCGCAAACGCCGCTCAGCATGGAAATTGTGTATGAGATTTTGGAAGAATTGGACATGCCTGAAGGTGTGGTTAATTTGGTGCACGGCGGCATTGATGCCTCTAACGCCATTCTCGAACATCCAGGGATTGCCGGTATTTCCTTTGTCGGTTCTACACCAGTTGCCAAGATTATCTACGAAAAAGGCACCAAGGCAGGCAAGCGTGTGCAAGCTCAAGGCGGTGCAAAGAACTACATCGCTGTGATGCC
>JBNLCD010000561.1:0-3791 GCA_050303635.1 Anaerolineae bacterium | reverse complement strand
AATACCAATGAATCCCGCGCTTCAAATTCATGAATAACACTGCCTGTTTTAGCATCCCAAATAGTGTATATGCCGCCGACATTACGGGTAACACCTCTACCCGCAATCAGCGAATCGTCATAATTAATTCCCGCAAATAAGAATCCTTCGGTAAACGAACTACCGCTATATTTGGCAATGAGATCACCAGTCAGGGCATCATAACTAGAAACGCCATCAGTATCATAGCTGGCCACAACTATCTTGCGACTATCCGCATTCCAATCTAATGAATAAACACCATCATCAAAAGGTATTGCGACAGCCAGACTTAACGTTTCCCCATTCAGGATAAAAATTTGCGTATCTTCCCGTTGTGAACTCGGCATTAAAACTAAGGCCAATAACGAGCCATCGGGACTCCATACGGCTCGGCTATATAGCTCTAAGCCTCTTTCATCTAGCCTCTCAAGAAGATTTGCGCCGCTTTCCCCGTCAAAGACATTAAACCCTGCTTTATGAGCAACCGCGAAATATTGACCATTCGGTTCCCATTGGATATTCCAAATAGATGATAATGGGGGAAGAGCAACTAAAATATCACCACTGCCAGCATCAGAAATGTTGATTTGACCCGGCTGGGTAATTACAAGAAATTTTCCTGAATCTGGACTAGCTAGAATATCTGTAATAGCTTCTTGAGTATTCCCTTCTAACAGTATTTCATCTTTGCCAAAATCCCATAGCCAAAAATTCTTATCCTGAAAAACAAATAGCTGATTTCCAGTAAAACCTGATCCTATATTGGTATAACGGGAATCGCCGGTCGAAGTGAAAGCATGCGTGTATATTTCATCCCCAGAATTAACAGTATAGGTGCTTAAAATACCGTCATCATGCAAGGCCACAATTATTGTGTCGTCACTATTTAAGCTAGCTTGCTGAATATAATTATCCGTCTCAATAGAACGAACCAGCGTGCCATCCAACGCATTCCAAACATTGAGTGTGTTACGCTGACCAAGTGTATTCTGAGCTATGGTTGGAGAAACTGGCACCATAGCAAGTATCAGAAACATAAGTAGATATAGATATTTTAGTTTTAGGGTATACATTTTCTCCGCCTTATCACATTTTCTTGGGGCCGGCTATGACTTAGCGAGGGCCTTGCGATGCGAATCCATCTAGAGGCAAATTTGTAATTCCAGTATTTTAGCATGCTCGTCTTGACGCAAAAATATACAACTCCCCACCTGAGGATAGATGAGGAGCTGTATTGCAGTAAAACAGTTAAAATAGGTTGGGGTTACTCTCAAGGTAAGAGTAACCCCAGGGACGAGTGTTATGGTGTTTTATGATTCAGCTTCGGGTACAACAATGGGCAGATCTGCGGCGACCCAACCCTTGATACCACCCGCTAAATTCCGAACGTTTTCATAGCCCATCAGGCCCAGAATTGTCATACTCACACCACCGCGATAACCACTTGCGCAATAGACAACGATATTAGCGTCTAATTCTTCGGGCAAGTCTTCGTCAACAAGCAAGAATTCATCAATCCAACGCCATTGTGCATCTTCAATATAGCCTGGATCCAACCATTCAGCTTCGCTACGAACGTCGATAAGATAATCGGGAGGAGTTTCAAACATTTCTTCAAACAAACCGTCGGGCTTGACCACACCCCAGCCTTCCGGCAATTCAGCTAGATAATCCGCAACATATTCTAGCAAGAGGGGGTCAATATCTTCGGGGACTTCCGCAACTTCGGCTTCAACCGGTTCATCTACAACTGGCATCTCTTCAGCAAGCCATGCCCCAAAACCACCAGTTAAAACCATCGCATTTTCATAACCCAATACATGTAAAGCCGTCATGCCGATAGTTGCACGGAAGCCACCTGCGCAGATTACAACAATTGGTGCTTCTAAATCAGGCAATAAGTCTAGGTTATCACCCAAGGTACGCAATGGAACATGAACTGAACCTTCGATAAGGCCGAGTTCTTCAATTTCGCTATCTTCACGAACGTCAAGAATAACCAAATTATCTTCTTCGGCCATCAATTCCACAAAAGCTTCCAAACCAATTGTGCCGTAATGTTCTGGCAAATTTTCGTTATATTCAATTAAACGGGGAATAACGATTTCTTCAAGTACATCAACGTCATCACCTTCTTCTTGTGCAACAACAGCACCGGGCACAAGCGCTAAAGCGATGATCAAAACGAGTAGTAAACTTAGATACTTACGCATAATAGAAAGTAACTCCTTATAGTTGTCTGTAACAGACAATTCCTCAATTTTTTGTTGGGTGGAGCATTCAGGCCCCACCCGTTTTTCATCTCACACAAAAACTTGTTAAAACTTACTCAAATCCACCACTGAAATCGCTACCACTAAACATCTCAGGGATTTCCTCAACGATGACATCTTTGTTGGTTTCAACTTCCCAACCTTCAACATCGCTTTCCATCAGGAAATAGGTGTCCCGTTCATGACAATTCCGACAACGCTCAGCTTGTTCGGTTTCGCGTTGGATATTATGCGGAGTGGCATAAACCCACGTTGGCCGATTATCGAAATTCGGTAGTAAGTTTTCACCGTAAAAACTAAATGATTCCATATCCACCGGGACGTGCCGTACAGGTACATATTTGTAAGGTCGTTCTTCGGTCGGTTCGGGATTAAGCCCAATCTTGAAATCTAAATAATGTTCTTCAACTACATAGTAGGGTACGCTGGTCTCGGTTTGTTCAACATGGCAGTTCACGCAGTTGGTATAGGTCGTGCTGTGGCAAACTTGACAAGACATCAAATCTGCATCGTGAATAGCATGTTCTTCAATTTCTGAACCGTCTTCCATAATATCCTTATGGCACGATTCACAGGTTGGGCTCTGGTCACCGTCGTAACGATGTTCGGCGGTCATATCCATACCGTGCATTTCATCGGCGGTATGACATTCCGTACAAGCCATGCGTGCCTTAAAGTGAACATCCGCGGGTATGTCTTCATTTGCCCCGTAATATTCATTTTTGACACGGCTCCCGTGACAAGCAGTACAGTTGCGGCTCATGGATGGTGTTTCAACAAAATCATGCCCTTCAAGTAATCCGCCACCGACTGAAGTAGGTTGACTGACATGGCAATCGCCACAATCCGCGTGACATGCATCACAGTGATTTTGTTCCATATGTTCTAAGGTTTCATAGAATTCTGGACTACTGCGGTCATAAATTGCGGTGTCGTATCCTTCTAAAGTAAAGTGCAAACTTTCGGTAGCGGCGGGGGCTATATCAAGATGACAATTCCCACAGGAAGTCAGCATATCGGCACCGGCTTCAGCCACCATGCCCGTATGCGCTAATTCCATATCATCAACAGCTTCACCACCATGACACTCGGTACAATTGATGTAACTATGTACATCGTCTCCAAAAAGTTCGGCGTCAATCCAGACGCGCTCCCATGCCTCAACTTCAGGCACCGAGCCGCCTCACCCAGGCCCTTCCGAAGGCGCGGCTTCAACTTCTTCTTCCTCTACCGCTAATTCGCGGAGACGCGCCTCACTGGTATGGCATTCGAGACAAGCTTGGTCAGTAAATTCACTGTGGGAGGCGGACTGACTACCGGAGTCAGTCGTGTTAGCACGCACACCAATGGCGATGAGTGCTAAACCCAACGTGAAAGCGATACCAATAACAAACTTTATTCGCAATGTCGCCTCCTCTCTTTCACGTTGCTATCTCAATAAATCTTCTAATCTGTGAATATTTTCACATCTATTAATTAATTGAAGTAGTGAGGAAA
>JBNLCD010000560.1:0-3798 GCA_050303635.1 Anaerolineae bacterium | reverse complement strand
GGAAAAATACCAGAGAAGCCAACGAGGTATGCGTTTCCTCGACATCTGCAAACCATTCCTCCCACGCTTGCCACATCGGCGTGAGTTCATCGAGACGCGCAATCCGACTGTGTCGCAAAATAAATTCCACAGGCGAAGGTGGCGATCCGGCTCGCACCTCAAAGCGCGTGACCTGAAATTCACGGCGACTAAACGCTTGATAAATGGTGGGGAGATAACCAATCAGCAAAGCGACCATTAGCAACCCAATGGTGCCTTCGGTATAAACCAAAATAAGTTGGGGTAAATTGTCGGCGGTGGCAAAGCCAAAGGTTAAGAGCGAAGATCCACTCAACACAAAAGCGTCGTATAAACTGTCGACACCCATTGCCCAAAACATCGCCGTATAACCGAGCGTAATGAGCGTATACCACACAGGCAATAGCGCCATGAGTGAGATAGGCGAAAACCAGGCCATTACGCGATCTTTGGCCTCAAATTCCTCAGTGTGTTTAATGATGAATGTAATCACGCTCCGAATCGTGATAAATACACGTGCGGTTAATTTATCACGAGCCCCGCGCGGTAAAACAAACGTCCGAATAGCGGAATGAATGGTCCGCCAAACGAGAAATGCTCCCAACAAAAATACGATGATGCGAACCAATATCATTTATAAGGAAACCCTAGTTTTCATCCGCCAAATCACCGAGGCGGTCATACACATTCAAAACTTGTTTATCTTTGCCCTTTTGCATTTCAGCAATTTGCTTGGCGCTCTCGCGAATACGTGAGCTGAGTTCACGAATAATAGCCATCGCCAGATCGGGGGTTTGACGCGTCAAATGCAAGAAAGCCGTATCTTCAAGGCGTAAGGTCAGGGTATCCTGGATCGCCCGTACATCGGCTGAACGGGGTGACTTGTCAAACAACGCCATTTCACCAATAAATTCATAGGCTCCGCGCACGACGAGGCGCGTAATAGCACCTGTTTTGGCATTTTCAAGTTCAACGGCCAGTTTGCCATTCACGATAATATACATCGCGTCACCGACATCACCTTCTTTGAACAGCAATTCATCGTTTTCAAAAATACGTTCTTCGCAAATACCAGCCACTAGACGGAGTTCATTGATACTCAATCCATTAAAGAGCGGCACTTGCTTCAGGAAAATGACTTTTTCTAAACTTGAGAGCACCGTCTCCTCCTTTGACAAATTAGCAAAATAGAGTTGTTGGGTCGGATCAATTAACCGTTGGGCGGCTTGCGTTGCGCGCAATAAATCTGGATTTTCAGAAAGTAGGCCTCGTTCTAAGATTGTAGCACGTAATTCTTCATCCAGTTTGGTATGAACTTCACCCATCACAAAGGTCGCCACCATACGCCACCAGAGTTGTGTTTCGGTATCGGTAAAGAGATCCAGCGTTTGTTCGAGCGTCGGCACTTCTTCGGCATTCATCTGACAGCGGGCCGCATGGCTGACATCTTCATAGAGTCCGGCCAACAGCTTGGCGAGCACAGGATTTTGCGTCATGGATTCAATGGCTTCCACGGCGAAGGGACGCAAATCAAAACTATGCATATTATTAGTAATCGTGCGCACCGTCTTCTCGCCATGGACAATGCTGAGGAAGCCGTAAATATCTTCCAGCAAATTCGCGTTTTGATCTTTGAGCATTTGCCGCAAAACCGAAACACCCGGCAAATTGAAATACGGAACCAGCGCCGCTAAATAGCCATGATTGAGATAGATAACATCCAAATCCCGTCGTAAATAAGTGTTTAGCATCGGATGGAAGGTATCGCGCTCCATTTGCACCAAGGCCGCCCACGCAAATTTTTGTTGCAGAACTGTGCCAGCCCGTTGCAAAAGCATGAGTTTATCTCGTAAGTCTTTACCAGATTTGGCCATGACTTGGGCGGCATGTTGGCGAATAACCTTGCTTTCATCATCCATCGCAATGAATAAGCGCTCATACCCCGCCGTGATATCAATGTGCTCAATAATGGTGATGGAGGTTTGGCGAATCCGTTCAACACGATCGGTGATGAGATAGTCAATTTCGTGCAGAATATCATCATAAAGCCATTCGGGAATCTCGAATTGGGCCAGATGTTCCATCGCCATTGCCGCCGCCAAGCGTACTTCATCATCTTCATCATGATCCATCACATCAATCAGATTCCGGATGAGGCGCACATCGTCAATTTTTTGCAAAATACGAACAGCGGCCACGCGTTCTTTCGGGTCTTCGCTGTCCAGTAAATTGCTGAGTTGATGGAAAGCCGTACCGACATAGAAAATATCACCCGAACTGATGAGGGCGGGCATCACTTGGGCACGCACGAGCAGAGCGTCATCTTCTTTGAGAATCCGTAACCCTTCATTTAAGAAACGTTGATTATGTGATGTGAGCAAGAATTCAAGACCTTCAAGCGCGGTGCGGCGGATTTCAGCGTCGTCATCTTGCAATAAATCGCGATAGAGAATACCAATCGTATCATTGCGCACTTGAAGTGTCACAAAAATATCGAGCAAACCACGGCGGATACGCGTTGACCCCTGGCGGATATAATCACCTAAAATATCAACCGCATCGTTGCCGCTCACCTGAACCAAGAGTTGGCCGATAAAGAGCTTGAGTTCTTCGGTCTTAGCATCACGGAATTTGGCCGCCAGCATCTCAATCATCTTCGCATCAACAATATTGACTTCAGCCGGTTGTTGCAATAAAAACGAGAAGTCTTCTTGTTCAAGCGTTTCAAGCAAGGCGTGGGTATATTGGTAACGCAGAATAATCGAAATTAGAAAATAGCCGACGGCCACGGCCCCCATCAAAATGGCCATTTGCCATTGATAGACAACCAGCGGCAAGAAAATAAGCAGGAGCACACCGGCTAACATGGTTCCCGCCGGTTGCACCGCGCCCGCAATCACGGCCCCAATCCGACCCTTTACGCGCAAGGGGATGGTGTTGTACATCAAAATTTCAACGGGTGTTTGGAAGGTTTTGCGGAAGGCCGTTCGATCAAACACCCCCAGCGCCCCAATCAAGACACGCGTTGGCATGAAAATCAATCCCCCGATAATCCCCAATGACCCAATCGGAAAAATCAGGTTCGTATCTTCCACCCCAATCCGGCTGACAATCCGGCTAAAGATGAAGATTTGGATAGGCAACATAATAAGATTCGCCAAACTGAGTAACCGCCCAACGAAGTTAGACAGTGCTTCGGTGGTTTCCAGTTGATCGAGCAAAATTTTGTTGCTCTGATAGCCAACCATCGCGACCATAATGGTTAAAAAGAGGGTGTTCGCGGCCATCCACAGCAAAAAGCGCGAATGGCGGATATACGATGCCCCTTCGCGAATACTTTTAACATAGGGCATTTTTTCATTGGTGCGTGCTTGGATATTGCCCGCGACATCATCTTCGACCAAGCGCGGGAAATACTGAATCAGCGCCATTGTAGCTAGCAAGGCAACCACCCACGCATACGCCACATTGCCGGGTAAAATAATGGCATTCAGAATGGGCAACGTCAGACCTGCAAAGATCGTTCCCACTTGTAGCGCCGAGGCAATAATCGGGACGGCGCGTTTCGCGGTGATGGTGTCGTAAAATTCGTCAATATAATTCCACCACTGCAACGGAAACAGGTTCGCAATCACCAGATAAAACAAATAGAGGATGGGAATACCCAGCGTTTCATAACCCGAGGCTAACACCACTTGACCAAACAACAAAATGACCACGCCGGCGATCAAAATCCAGATCAGCAAACGATCATTGGGCACGCGGTCCACAAAGACACTA
>JBNLCD010000559.1:0-3803 GCA_050303635.1 Anaerolineae bacterium | reverse complement strand
TAACCAGCCGTTGCAAATTGGTGTTCTGAAACCACGGGCCCCCATTACCATCATTTTGCAGTTCCAGATGCCAGCCAAGATGACCACGGGTTTCCGTTCGGTTGCGCGCCTAGATGTGAGCGGGGATGTGTTAAACCATAATCAGCGTGTTCAGGTGAAGGGCGTTGACGACGTGTCTGTCGAAGTTTCCGCCGATCCACCCGCTGAAATTCCGCCTAACAATATCGTAGATGCTTTAGGGAAACTGACCGTTCATCGTATGCAAGAACGGGCTCAGGAAGCAGTTGAAGCCGGAGATATTCAGGAAGCGACCCGCCGTTTAGAAAAATTGGCAACGCGCTTACTGGATATTGGTCAAACGGATTTGGCGAGTCATGCGGCACAACAAGCGAATATTGTGCGCTCGACACAGAAGTTGGATGCGGGAACGCAGATGACGCTTAAATTTGGCACACGCGCACTCTTGCCACCAGAAGGATTTGATGATGACGATGAAGGGGGGAACGCATAATGAGTATCAATAATTGCCCTGACTGCAATTACCCCAATAAAGTAGGGGAACTTTTTTGTATTGATTGTGGGAATCCATTGTTTACAGCCAATCCAGAAGAGGTTACGCGGAGTACGAAGCAACTAAAGATTATTCCGCCGCAATTGACCCATACTCCAATTTGGGGCACAACGCATCTTCCCCAAGAAGGCAATTTGGTATTCCGTATCAAGAGTTACAATGAACCGTTAGTGGTTCAACCTAAAGCAGAAATGTTGATTGGACGGGCTGATATCAAATCCAATCATTTCCCAGCAGTTGATCTGACACCCTATGGTGCCCTTGAAGAAGGTATTTCCCGCGTGCATGCTAAGCTGAATCGGGATGGTGATACCATTACATTGACGGATATGAATAGTGTCAATGGCACCTACTTGAATGGACAACGTTTACCGGCTCATCAAGCGCGTGTGGTGCGCGATGGTGACGAAGTTCGCTTTGGTCGTTTAATTATGAATATATACTTCAAGTAACTGAGGAACGTTATTTTATGAGATCAGTTTTAATCCATATTTCCAACGAAGACACCGTCTTGGCTGAGATTGAAAAATTGCCGGACCCGACAGATCAATATCTCTATTGTATCAATCCGCGCAAAAAAGATGGGAAAGATTTAACCTATATTTCATATGGAGTCACCCATATGATTTTGCCTTGGTGGCGGATTACGTTCATCGAAATTATGCCGTCTGGTGATGAAGACGATGTCATGACCTTTATCCGCTAATTTGACCAACCAACGCATAACGTAATTCTTATATTTTTGCGTTAATATGATGAAAGAGAAAGTTGGTTAATGATTAAATTGATCCATTGGTTTTAAAAATAAATGACATTTCGCACAAGAGGCATGATTGTTCATGTCTCTTGCCTGTCTGGGATGCAGACCTGTAAGCAGTAACCAATGATCAGGAAACGGATAAGAAGACTATGACAAGTCAGGTGCCGGGGACCGCTCCCCGTAATAACAAGCGCATTTTGGTGGTTGATGATGAACCACGGATGATTGATTTTATTCGCATGAATTTAGACCTTGAAGGCTTCCATGTGCTTGAAGCGCAAAATGGTCTCGATGCATTGGATGTTGTACGGACTCAGTTGCCAGATCTGATTGTTTTGGATATCATGATGCCGCAACTAGATGGTTTTGAAACCTTGCGCATGCTCCGCGAATTTTCCAATATTCCGGTCATCATGTTGACGGCCAAAGGGGAAGAAGACGATAAGATTCGTGGTTTGGAATTAGGCGCGGATGACTATATCACGAAACCCTTTAGCCCCCGTGAATTAGCAGTTCGAGTCAAAGCCGTGCTTCGTCGGGCCGAAAGTCCTGGTCCTCCCGGTGAAGCTGTCTTAAACATTGATGATTACCTCAGTGTTGATTTCAATCAACATGAAGTTTTGGTCAATGGCGAACCGGTGAAGCTTCGACCGACCGAATATCGCTTGCTTTATCATCTGATTGAAAATGCAGGGTGGACCATGCCGCACGATCAATTGCTTCAAAAAGTTTGGGGCTATGAATATCGTGATGAAACGCACTATGTTCGGCTGTATGTAAATTATTTACGTGAGAAAATCGAACCAGACCCGTCAAATCCACGGTATATTTTAACTGAGCGCGGCGTTGGTTATCGCTTTGTCGATTTCCGCAAAAACCCGCCCGCCACAGATTAATCTATCGCGGGTAATCAATTGCCACGGGAGAAGGATAAATTAAATGGCATTATATAAAGTTGTCGTGACTGGACCATTTAATTCCGGCAAAACAACATTTGTAAACAGCATCTCCGATATTAATGTGGTGAGCACTGAACGCAAAATCACCACGGAAGATCGGGGGATTAAATCCGAAACAACTGTGGCGATGGATTATGGACGCGTTACATTGGGGGATGATATTGTGCACCTCAATGGCGCGCCCGGCCAAACGCGTTTCCGCTTTATGTGGGAAATTCTAGCTATCGAGATGAATGCCTTTTTAGTGCTTGTCGATAGCACTGATCCGGCATCCTTCCCTGAAGCGCGCGAGATTATCAACACGTTCAGCGCGATCAATGAAGTACCCTATATGATTATTGGCACGAAATCAGATCAACCGGAAGCCGCTAGCTTGATGCAAATTCGGCGCGGCACGCAGGCTGAAGATTTTGTAACGGTCATGCCGTGTTCAGCCACGCAAAAATCATCGGTACGGCAAGTGATGTTGCAAGTGGTGGATTTGATCAAGCAATATAGCTAGCTCAAGTAGAAATAACGAACTCTGTTTCGCATAAAAAAAGGCTACGTTCATAGTAGCCTTTTTGCTTTATAACGTGAGTTTTGGTTTAGACCCGCACTCAGAATTGGATGATTTCTGAATGCATCCCACACTAAGGGGCTAAAGCCGCCTTGTTATTGTTCATTTTTAGGATATCGGGTCCGTTCAACCCTAGATTACCCTTTTAACAAGAGTCTTCAGGCCTTTGCTTATCCAAAACTCTCGCTTTATAACATCTGTACCCTGAGTAAGTGCAAAATATGATCCATTGTTTTGACATCATGGCTCAAAAGTGAGGTCACTTGACGCCCCGCCTTGATTAGGAACTGGTTGCGTTCATCCGGTGGACGCACGATAGCCGCATTACTAATCGCCGCCGCCAATAACTCCGCATTACTCGCTACACCGCGTGCATTCAAGATAAGGCGAAAGAAGCTAATATCATCGGTAAACGCGAAAATTTCATCGGGATGGCAAAGTGTGACCGGATCTAAACTAAAGGGTGGACGGGGTGGCAATGAATGGTAAATCAGGCCCGTACCTGTGGCGAAACCAACATTGAGCACATCAATTTCAATCGGAATCATGCGGTTTTCCCGTTGGTCACGGACTGCCGCCGGATAGGCATCCATGCTATTGGCCATAATGAGCTGACGCACCAAGGGGTCATCCTCAATCCGAATAGCTGTAACAACCCCGACAATAACCAAATCATTGTTATTGTTGCGACTTTCAGTGCGTACAAATGCCCCAAATTCTGCTTCGATGGATTGGCCACGGGTACCCGCGGTGAAACCTTCGGTACTGGCCCGTAAAATTTGTCCTATTTCACTCATAAGCAATGGTGACACCCGAACAGAAAACGGGTGCTGTCTCCTTTCAAACATATGCAATACCATACCTTGCTCATGAAATGAAAGTCAAGCACCCGTTTTGCCGGGGAATGCGAATATAAAGCTTAATTACTGATTTGATCTCAAATTATCAAATTTT
>JBNLCD010000558.1:0-3805 GCA_050303635.1 Anaerolineae bacterium | reverse complement strand
AGATTCTACATTTTTCTTAAATTTCTCATACACATTTGGCCTATGATTACAGTCATCACAGTAGCAAATATAATTGAGAAAAGACAAGAAAAACGCAATCAGGAGAAAGTATTATGCCCCGTGTAATTCGCTGGAAACCAGTTCAACAACCCAATAGCTTTGATTATGCCTTCGAACGTTTCTTTGATGATAATTGGCGCAATCTTTTCAATGAAAACGCCGAAAATCGCGAAACCACCTACAAGCTTGCGCTGGATGTGATTGAAACCGATTTGGGTTACAACGTCGTTGCCAATTTACCGGGTGTAGATGCCGAAAGCATTGATATCCGCGTCGAAGAAGATGTTTTGACCATTGAAGCTGAAATTGGGGCGAGTGGGGTTGAAGTTGAAGATGCGCGTACCTTGTTGCAAGAACGTCGTGTCGGTAAATTTGCCCGCTCGGTACGCTTACCGCAACCGGTTGACGTTGACAAGATTGATGCTACCTATAACAACGGTGTATTGGAATTAAACTTGCCGAAATTGCCCGAAGCGCAACCCAAGCAAATTAAGGTAAAAGTAGCTGAATAATTTCAGCTAGAAGTCTCCTAAAAATTGGCGGGATTAATATCCCGCCTTTTTTATTTGGTCAGCCAAAAGTACGAAGCCATACCGCTAGTTATAAAAACAAGCAGGCTGAAGCAAGCTGTGATTAGCTTGACCGACATTTCAGACAGACTATTTAACACACGTGAGTTTTGCTTCAGCAAGGGCCTGAAGACCCTCATTAAGGCAAAGTCAAGGGTTGTAGCCACCGGACGAGGCATGCTTCGCCCCTACAAATTTGTCACGTTGCGATCAGATTTGGTAGCGGTGACACATATCCCAATCCCAATAGGCATGGATGATCAAATAGGCGGAAAAATACATAGATTTTTCCCTACCAGCGGCCAATTTAATTTGTGTCTGTCAGTATCACACAAATTTTAGGTAGTATAGTATAACACGTGTGGCCCGTTAAAATTGGAAACGGAGCGGGAGCACACGCAGGTGCTCCCCTACTCTACGCGCTTGGATACCGCAATAACGCAATCAACTCATCCTGTTCTCAACTCGAAGTGAACTCAGATTAGGCTTCGGCTTTGGGCAAGAGAATCTTCAAAATATCATTCTTGAGTTGAGCCTTGGTGCCGTTGGCGTCCACGTCTACCGGAATTTTCAAGGTCCGCTTGAAATGACCCGCGCGCCGTTCCCGTCTGAGATAGGATTCTTCCGGAATTTCAGTTTCGGGCTCGGTTTCCCCTTGTAGAGTCAACATATCATTTTGAATAGAAATATCAAGTGTTTCAGATTTCACTTTGTAAAGCGGGCCCGTGACAATCACCACGTGCGTTTCGGTTTCATACATATCCACCGGGATACTGAAGCTACTGCCTTTGGCGTAGGCCACGGCATCTTCAAACATTCGATTTGCCATATCCCGCACGGAGGCGAGTTCTTTTCGGGCATCAAAGCCTTTAGTTTGGCCAGACATGGGTTCTCCTTCAATTGCAATTGATTTGTCTCTATAATACCTATACGTAAGCTGATTTGAAAAAGTTTTACCGTCAATTTATTCAAAATCGTCTACAAATAAAGTTTTTATGATATTTCTATCTACGGAATTCATTCAAAATATAGACGAGGTGAAATGGAGACAAACCGATGGTCACCATAAAACGCGCCGAACTTGACGATGTTGAAGCACTTGTCAAAGCTGAGATTGCGGCCTTTCATCATGATTCTGTCTTATATCCACAGGTCGAAATTGGTGGCCCACCGGGTTATGACTCACCGGATGTGATGCGCCGCCATATCCGACGTAACGGGTGTTATAAAATTATGGAAGATGAACAAATTATCGGTGGAATGGTGGTCTATGTGAAAAACACTCAGCACTGTCATCTTGATTTGATTTTCATTGCACCGGACTATCACAACCGCGGCATTGGCCAACAAGCCATGCGCTTCCTCGAAGAAACTTATCCACAGGCAACACGCTGGACACTGGATACACCCGTTTGGGCCGTGCGAAATATCTATTTTTATGAAAAACTGGGCTATGTCAAAACAGGCGAGTTCGACGATGGCGATATCACACTTATTGCCTTTGAGAAGCACATCTCGCCTGAGTCTTAGACAGCGACTTGATGGATATGTTATTTGCGCAAATTAGAATTTTGTTTCAAAATAGCAAAAGTTGAGTAACCATGCGGGTTAACCATAAGATGCACTTGAAGAAAAAATCCGCGCAATTTATGGCTAGATAATCCGCCATAAATTCCTTCATAAATAAACAATGACTGCGGCTACATCAGGTGCCGTAGCTGTCACAAAAATAGTTCGATCACGACTGTGCAAAATAATATCCACAAAATTGTTTAGGAGTTCCGAATGGCGCAAATATTTATTTCTTATCGCCGTGCTGACAGTCAAGCCAATACGGATCGTATTTATGAACGCCTTGTCCAAGCTTTTGGGCGTGAGGCTATTTTTAAAGATGTGGATAATATTCCACTTGGCATGCATTTTCCTTCTCATCTTGAAAACGTAATCCGTGATTCTAAAGTTGTCCTTGTTATTGTGGGGCGTAGTTGGACCACGATCAAAGATGATGAGGGCAATCTCCGCTTGCATGATCCTGAAGATTTTGTGCGGATCGAGGTTGAGGCGGCGCTTTCGCTGAAAAACGCCGTTGTTATTCCGGTGCTCGTCAATGGTGCGCAAATGCCCAAGGAAGATGATTTGCCGGATAGCTTAAAGCCAATGTTGAGTTTAAATGCAATTGGGGTCGACAATGATCCTGAATTTACGACGGATGTGGCGCGGTTAATTGATGGCCTCGCTGAATTGGGTATTAAACGGGTCCGCACAGCTAATCAGATGCACATCTTGCAAGGACTGGCTGTTGTTCTTGTATTGGCGATCATTTTAGGTGGTCTGGGCATTGCGGGGGTGTTCTCCGGCGACGATTCGGAATCAACACCAACCCGCTCGGCGAATGTGGCAACCGCGACACGGACTCCATCTGAACCAACGCGCACACCGACGACGGAACCCACGGTCGTGGATTGCGAATTTGTCCTCGAACCGCGCTTAACCATCGGTGATACAGCCCATGTGACACCCGGTTTGCCAAATGTGGTGCGCAGTGAACCGGACCCCGATGCTTCGTTGGAAGGCATGATTCCCGGCGGGCATAATTTCAAGGTGTTGGGGGGACCGACTTGCAATGATGGTATGGGTTGGTGGCTGGTTGAATATAAGAGCATTATCGGCTGGACGGCTGAAGGTAGCGGCGAAACCTATTATTTGGAACCATAAATTGGGGATGCTAATCGATCTGAAAATCTTAGATTAAGCGAGCGTAGACAATGAAACCTCAAGTCGGGCAAAAAGCCGTCCGCAGTTTAACGCTGACGACTGAACACGTCGAACTCTATGCGAAAATTACGGGAGATCGTAATCCACTCCATTTTGATGAAGATTTTGCGGGCAAAACAAAATTTGGACGTCTGGTGGTGCATGGCGGCTTGACTGCGGGACTATTAAACGCCCTTGTGGCCGAAGATTTGCCCGGACCCGGCACCGTATTTATGAGTCAGGAATTGAAATATCCTGCGCCCGTGTATGTCGGCGACACGATTACGGCTGAAGGGGAAGTACTGGAAGTTCACGCCACGAAACCCGTCACCCATATGAAATTTACGATCACGCGGCAGGATGGCGAAGTTGTCCTTGAATGTGATGCGTGGTGCTATACATTTACGCCTCAATGATTAAAC
>JBNLCD010000557.1:0-3808 GCA_050303635.1 Anaerolineae bacterium | reverse complement strand
ATTGTGGGCGCTCCCTCAGCCTGATCAAGTTTTGCTACGTTGGCTGGATTTACTTAAGCCACAGGGGCGATTTGTGCTGATTGAAGGTTTCTGGCATACGGGCGCGGGTTTGCATGCCCAAGAGTTGGCGGCAATGTTACCAAACCAAATGGTGGACATTCAGAGGCGCGATTTAGCCGCGCAAGCCGAATTCTGGGGCAAAACAGTCAATGATGAGCGCTATATGCTCACCGCAACCAAGCCTAACTAAACCAAAGAATCCGCCCACTCTATTTTTAATCCTCATCCCTCTCCCTCTGAAATGTGTGGAAGAGGGTCATAATTAGCTGGAACTACCGGCCACTCAAATCGAAGCTTGCTTCAGCATGCTTGTTTTTATAATTAGCGGTATGGCTTCAGCCTACCGCATTTCTTATCCCATAACTCACCTTGCTACACAAAAATAAAACCCCAGACATCAGCATCTGAGGTTTTGAATTTCAATACAACGGGTAAATTCTATTCGACGGGCGCTTCAAGAGCTGGCAAATCACCGTCCAAGTTGCTGTATTCAGTAATTTCGGTGAATACGGCATCCATCGACATGGTGGTACCTTCGGGTAAATCAGGTACGCCAGTTAAGTCCACCGATTCGATAATCATATTCATGATAAAGGCTGTCCCAACGACGGTGTCATCTTCATCTAAAGCAACCACAATGAGAATATCACCTTGAATATCGCTATTGCTGAACGCTTGTGTCATAGGATCATCGTCACTATCTGCGGAGAAAATTTCGGTAAAGAACTCAGCCAAGTTTTCACCTTCAATGACAATGCTGATGACTTCAATGGGCGTACCATCATCGAGCTCGTCTGCTTCGGCGGTGACACTTGACGCATAAGAGATTAATTTTTCACGATCTTGAATAGGATCTTCTTCTTCGCCGTCGTCAAAGACATCATCAAAACCAAAGTCCTCAAGCACTGGCGGAATATCCTCAGCGCTTTCAATTGTGATCCAGCCTTCTGGAATATCGCCATCCGTATATTCACCCTCGACCAACGTAGCATTTACATAGAGAACCTCATCCAGTGAAATAGCTTCAGTCGTGAGCGTATAACTCACGGCACCATCTGGATCGATGCTGTTGACGATCATTTCGCTATTGGCCGTCACTTGATCGACATCATCCACATAAACATAATAGCCGTTGGTGGTCAGCGCGAACCCTTGATTAAAAAGCAGGTCTTGGCCTTGCACGCTAATGGACATATTGATGTTGCGCGCTTCAGAAATATTAAATTCGTAGCTATCAAGATCATCCAGCGCGTCGCCAGCGGCTATGGCGCGGTCAATCAGGGCAATTTCTTCATCAGATAAACCATCTTGGGCATTCACGGGAACCATCGCCGCAAAAATACCAACTAAAAGAATAAGAATAACCAATTTACGCATGCTGTACTCCATACATCTGCGATTGTTATAAAAGGGGGTAGACACAAGCCCATTATAGTAACCAATTCTGGAGAAATTCTGAAGATGAACTCAGTAAATTCTATAGGTTTACCGAATAGGGGGTATTGTGATGTCCTTTTTATCGTAAGTCGACCTATCAGTTTGAGCAATTCATAGTCGTATCATCGTGGGTCGCCGGGTTCCAATTTTTATTGTATAGTTTCCGCAATTGAACCCCATGTTTTTAGAAGGCAGAATTTATGGAACACTACTCACAGAAAACCAATTATGCAGATTATTTAAATCTGCCGAGTTTGCTGAATTCCCAACAACCCCTATCCGAACATCCCGACGAATTGCATTTTATTATTGTGCATCAGGTGCATGAACTCTGGTTTAAGTTGGCGCTTCATCATCTCGAACGGGCCCGCACCGCCATTCAAGACGATTTACTCATCGAAGCCACCCGCCTTGTCAATCAGGTCGTGGCTATTTTTGTGATTGCCCGCCAAACCGCCGAACATTTACACACCCTGCCCCCCATGGCTTTTCATCGTTTCCGTGAACTATTAGCACCGGGTTCCGGTATGCAATCCTTCCAGTTTCGCGAAATTGAATTTTTGGTCGGGTTGCGCGATGAACAACACGTTAATTGGACCAAGCGCCAACTCGCTAAAGCCGATCATTGGGAGCAAGTTTTGGCGCGTCTGTCCGAACCATCATTTACCGACATCTTTCAAGAATTGCTCAAAACCCGCGAAATTCCCGATGTAGCTAGCATTTATGAATTCCCTGAAAAATATCCAGACGTCTATTTACTAGCCGAAGCATTGTCTGAACTCGATCATCGTGTGATGGCATGGCGGCATAGTCATATTCAATTGGTCGAGCGCACAATTGGTTCGGGGGTTAAAGGCACCGGGGGTACAACTCATGACTATTTGCTGGCGACTTTAAAGAAGCCATTTTTCCCGGATTTGTGGGAAGCGCGCAACGTGTTAACCCGACGCAGTGGATTGGGCGAATAGAAATATCGTTAGTTTTGCACGGATAATATTTGTCCAGTTTTCGTCACGCTTATGAATAACTTATATTGACTATGTTATGCTAGGAAAGTTGAAGGGAATCTCATGGCTTTAACCGAACGATTAGCGACAATCAAAGCCCATTTACAAGCAACACGCAATCATCTAAACACGATCTTAGATAGCGTCGGCGAGCGCTGGCCAGAGCAAGTTTATGCCGATGGTGCGCAATGGACAATTCGGGATTTGACCGTTCATTTGGCGCTGGCTCAACCGGGTTTACACGGTCAAGCCAAAAGCTTTATCAAAGGCGAAAGCATTATCCCGCCCGATTTTGATATTAACCGCTACAATAAGCGCTCTATTGAAAAACAGCCGGATATGACGGTTGCTGAAGCCCGCCAACAACTGGCCGATTATCGCGTGACGCTGTTGGCTTGGCTCGATGACATTGAAGATGAGGCCGATTTAGATAAAGCCGGACGCACCTCATTGCTCGATACATTGACCGTTGAGCAAATGATGGCGCGCATTGCCGACCATGAAAACGATCACGCCAACGATATTGCACGCTATTTAGCTGGCAACTAAGCCGTTTCTTCGGCAAATTTGCTGAATTCGAAGTTCGCTTAAAACTTTTCGAGTACAATTGCGTATAGGTGAGTAGGAATTCATAGAAACGTCTAGGGGACACCAAAATGGGGGCGAACTAGGCAAAAAGTCATTATAAGGAGACTTAACACAATGCCTTTCATCGAAATCAAAGAACTGTTCAAAGCTTATCACACCCCAGCGGGCGAGCACGAAGTTCTACGCCACGTCAACTTAAATGTTGAAAAAGGCGATTTTATCGCCATTTATGGCCCTTCCGGGAGTGGTAAAACCACCTTTTTGAACATGTTGACCGGGATTGATACGCCGACCAACGGTGAAGTCGTCATTGATGGTGTACCGATTAACCGCACCAAGCAAAGCAAGCTCACCAAATGGCGTGGAAAGAATGCCGGGATTGTTTTCCAATTCTTCCAATTGTTGCCGACGTTGACCGTTGTCGAAAACGTGGTGGCTCCGATGGACTTCTGCAATGTCTGGAAGCCCGCTGAACGTAAAGATCGCGCCATGGAATTGTTAGATCGTTTCGGGATTGCTGATCAAGCGCACAAGACGCCGGACATGCTTTCTGGCGGTCAACAACAGCGTGTGGCAATTGCGCGCGCGCTGGCCAATGATCCACCGTTGATCATCGGTGATGAACCAACCGGTAATCTGGATCGAGCGAGCGCCGGGGTCGTTTTTGACACGTTCTTTGAACTCCAAGAATCCGGACACACGGTTATAATCGTGAC
>JBNLCD010000556.1:0-3829 GCA_050303635.1 Anaerolineae bacterium | reverse complement strand
CAAAGATCTCTCCTACTATATAAGCCTCGGGGTTATCTGATTTGTAAAAGGCATAATACTCCTTGAACCAATCATGTGTGGATTGTGTGTTCTCGAGTTTGCCGCCTTCTTCGATCAAGTGCTTTGCCGCATCCATGCGGAAACCATCCACGCCGCGTTCCATCCAGAAACGCAAAACATCATACATGGCTTCTTTGACTTCAGGATTGCGCCAATTGAGGTCAGGCTGCTCTTTCAGGAAGAAATGATAATAGTATTGCTCTGTGTTTTCATCATATTCCCACGCCGAACCGCCAAAGGTCGATTCCCAATTATTGGGTGGCCCACCATCTACGCCATCCCGCCAGACATACCAATCGCGTTTGGGATGATCTTGGCTTGATTTTGAGTCGATAAACCATTGATGCTGATCAGACGTGTGATTAAGCACCAGATCGAGAATCAGTTTCATATCGCGTTGATGCATTGCGTCGAGCATCCGCTTGAAATCAGCGAGTGTGCCGTAGTCGGGTTCGACATCCGTATAATCCGCAATATCATAACCGACATCAATTTGAGGTGAAGGATAATGCGGCGAGAGCCAAATCCCGTGGATACCGAGCCATTGCAAATAATCCAATTTTTCGATAATGCCGGAAATATCCCCGATGCCATCACCATTCCCATCGGCAAAACTGCGCGGATAAATCTGATAAAACACTGTGGTTTCCCACCATTGATAACCCATTTTTTAGTTCTCTTTTCGTCAAGCAGTCTCATACTTACAGCGGTTTCCGTACCGATATTTTGTGTGAGTATAGAATATGTTTTTCAAATTGCAACCAATGGTCACACCCACCAGTTGTTTTGTGTATTTTTGAACCATAGAACACCTTAAGTATTCTATATTGATTTTAGATAATTTTATCTGCTAGACTATTCACGAAAATTGGAGAGGTAGAAGAAGGTGAACAATGGTAAATTTACCGGATGGGTATCGTTGGAAGTCAATAGATAGTGAAGATGCGTCGGCTATTGCCGATATTGTCAATCGATCAAGCGAAGTTTTTAGTGGGGGCGTTAGTTTTACTCCTGCTGAAATTGTCACTGAACTCAATGATAATGACGCCGCATGGGGCATCGAAAATGAATCAGGTGTCATTGTCGGCTTTGAACAATTGTGGATCAGTGAGGAACATGCTTTTTTTGAAATTGATGGCGTTGTCCATCCTGACTATCTTCAACAAGGCTTAGGGAGCGCACTGGTTGAAATTTCTGAACAAAACTGTCGGTTGCGCTGGGCCGAAATGGTCCACAACCAACCAACAGCCAAAATGAAGGTGCAATTCAATGGCCAAGACGCAAATGCGGTACAACTTTTCACTGAGCGCGATTATAGTCGCTTGAAACAAGATCTAGTCATGGAAATTCAATTGCAAGCCACGCCATCACCCGCCATTTGGCACGCAGGATTTGGCGTGCGCGAATTTGTGCTAGGTCAGGATGATCGTGCTGTATTTGAGGTTCTCGATGCATCATTTCAAAGCATTCAGGGGTATAGCGAACGCGCGATTAGCTTTGAAGATTGGAAAAGTTTCAGCATTGAACGTGAAGGTTTTGACCCCAGTCTCTGGTTCTTAGCTACGTATCAAGATAAGATTGCGGGCATCTGTCTCTGTCCCCATGATAAGGACGTGGGTTGGGTACGCAATCTAGGTGTCCATCCTGATTATCAAGGGAATGGTCTGGGCCAAGCTTTGATGAATCATGCTTTTGGCGTGTGGTATGAGCGTGGCTATCCGACCATTCAATTGGCTGTGCAAGGCAATAATACACCCGCTATCGCCCTCTATGAAAAGGTTGGCATGTCCACGATTAGTGTCTACGAAACATTTTCGAAGCCGTTGATCTAAGAAAAATATACGAATTTGGTGCATTGCGATTATCTTTGGTAGGGGCGACCGATGGGTCGCCCGTTTTTATATCACCCACATTTTGGCAAAGATCATCATGTCGCCTGCTCCAATCCTCTTAGAAATCTCACAAAGAATATTTGTTGAATACCCG
Source organism: Anaerolineae bacterium (assembly GCA_050303635.1). Classification (GTDB taxonomy): domain Bacteria; phylum Chloroflexota; class Anaerolineae; order Aggregatilineales; family J027; genus JAKEEQ01. The sequence goes on along the minus strand of JBNLCD010000556.1, from coordinate 1,783 downwards.
CCCTGCGTTATACTTTGTTTTCAATTAGATTTCGTTTCTGTGGAAAAGCAGGGAGAGTCATGAGGCGTACGCACTGGTTAGGCTTAGTTATTGGGTTCATTATTATTAGTTTGAGTCTGGGGGCTTGTCAAAGTGAAGAAGCAGAACCGCTCCCCACATTGGCAGATGCCACAGAGTTGGCGGGCACGATTGGTATCCCACCCCAAGATGTGCTTGAGGTCACCCTGACTGCGCGTATCCCAACAACTGCCCCATCCGCAACGGCAACGCGTCAACCCAGCGAAACGCCTGTACCCACGGCAACATCTACCGCAACACCGACCAATACACCCCCGGCTACCCCCACCATTACGCCTGTCTTTGAGAATCCCGCTTTCAACCGTATTTTATTCACGTCAAATCTGGGTGGTACAAGCGATATTTGGGGCATGAATCTCGACGGCACTAATCCCAATCCAATTTTCGTGGATGCGCGGAGCAGTGCCTCCGATGCTAGTTGTGATCCCCAAGGCCGCGCGTTGATGTTTGTTTCGGACTTCACCGGCGACCGCGAAATTTACCTGCTGGATTATGCCACCACAACCTTCCGTCCTTTGACCGATACCGATGGCGAAAATTATGCGCCGGTATGGTCACCCGCAGGTGATAAAGTAGCTTTTGTCTCAACGCGGAACGGAAACGCCGATATTTATGTGATGGATAACGGCGGCGGGAATATTGAACAAATCACCGATTCGCCAGCCGAGGAAATGTGGCCGAGTTGGAGCGCTGATGGCGAAACCATTTGGTTTAGTGCCTACACCAATGAAAATTGGGATATTTACGCGCACGATGTCGCCAAGCATACCCAAATGCCAATTACCCAATCGCCTGAAGCCAACGAGCAACAAGCCGTTCTTTCACCGGACGGCCAATATGTCGCTTATGTTGACACCATTACGTTAGAGGCAGGCGAAGCGCAAGGGGTCTATGTGTTGGATGTGAATTCTGGGGACCGCACATTGATTAATGCTAATGATCGGCCCGCCGAACAACCAATTTGGTTAACCTCAACGACCCTTTTGGTTTCAACGAATTTGGCGGCGGATAGTATTGGGGTTATGCAGATCGATATTCCCAGCAACGAATCAACGATTCTGACTCCGCTCAATGCGATTCATCGGGCCGCACATCCCTGTTTTATTCCCGAAGAGTTAATGAGTAATTTCCCAATCGTTTCCACGAATATTATTCCGACCGCAACGTTAGCTCCCACGCTAACCCCGATACCCACCGAAGGTCCGCCGCCGACTGAAGCCCCAACGCCCAATGTCTCGGCTTTTATTCCGGTAGATAGAATTGATAATGATTGGTTCACGTCGAGTGAAACATGGGTTTCGGGTGAATTGGCGGCCATTGCGCCACCAGTACCGGGCGGCGCACCCATCCAAGCATTTTTGATTGATAATTTGCTGAACTTAGTCTGGAATGATACGGCGGGTTCGCATGTGCTTTCGATGGCCATTGAGCCTTATCAGGGTGCCCTTGAAGTCACCTTAATTGGCTATACCATCAATGATTTTCCCGGCGATTTAAGTTTGCTCGCGGATTATGATATCCAGATGCGCGAACAAATTTTGCTGAATAGCATCCGTTTTGGCGATTATCATTTAGACAGCGTGGAAATTACCGCCGTCAATATCACCTTTGTTTTTGAAGTGCCAATTTTGTTGATCAATCCGAATACAGCTAGTCAATACACTGCCACCCTTGCCCCAACGGATGCCAATTGGTTAATTTCAAC
>JBNLCD010000555.1:0-3834 GCA_050303635.1 Anaerolineae bacterium | reverse complement strand
GAATTCCAGCCCATGCAGACCGAAGTTGTATCCTTCTGTCGCGAGATTATTGAGGATGTCCAGCGTACTTTGGGTGTTAATCATAATCTCATTTTCGTTTGTAAACTTCGATCGGAAACCCATTCTCTTGATCAAGTCTTACTCCGTCACATCTTCATCAACTTATTGTCGAATGCCGTTAAATATTCCGCGCCAAAAAGCGTAATTAAATTTAGTTTATCGGTGAACGATCAATATCTGATTTTTCAGATACAAGACGAAGGTATCGGCATCAGCGCTGACGATAAATTAAAACTATTTGATGCTTTTCATCGTGGTCAAAATGTGGGGACCCGTAAAGGAACGGGCATCGGTTTATCTATCGTGAAGGATGCGGTTGACATTCATGGCGGCGCAATCGAAATTACCAGTGAAATCGATCACGGCACCTCAGTTATCGTACGTATTCCCATCTCAAAAACCCAGAAATCGTGATATCCAGAAAATTTCGAGATATCAGATATGCTCGTCTGTTGTAGCTTCTCCCCCTTAATAAGCTATTTAGCACCATGAAATACTATGTCTGGCCAAACGAGATTCCAAAAATATCAAACCTTTTGTCTCATTTTCTCCGACTGAAATAATGTCATTTAAATATGAACAAGGAGGAGATTAGGATGTCAATCTGGGAGCAATTAAACGCTACACTGGAATTGGAAGCAGTCGTGCCCGACCCACCTCAACCGGGTTCTTCTCGTAAACAACTATCTGCCGCTATTTCGGGAGAAGATAGCGCGCAACTCAACCTGCCAACTGATTTTCGTGGACGCAACTTCAACATGAATAATCTTGCCGAGATTGTTGATGCGCTGGAAGAGGGTAAGTTGCTACTCGATAACGGCGAAGTCATTGATCTCGATTTTAAGTTTAGTTTTAAGGCCTAAGTTTAGAATATTCTGGGGCGGCCTAAAGTGTCGCCCACTTATTTGTATCGATAGTTTTACACCCCGTAAATTGGCCAGTCAGTTGATATAAGTAGTTGTCAAAAATCTTGACCATTTCTTGATTTGATGTTCATTTTAAATAGGCCTATAATGTAGCGCGAATCAAATTTAATTCTATGAGACGAGGCTCATGAACGAACCAGACTCTAGTCCTAGACAGATACATAAATCCGGTAATTAAATCCCTCCTCTAACATAGCGTGATGCGCCACTGGGGAGGCCTTGATTGCCGACCCAACCTAATATGGAGGTGCGCTATGTACAATGATCTCTTCTTAGATCGTCTTTCGACACTCGACGAAGCTGAACGCGAAACCCGTATTAATGAATTGTTCGATGAAATCGAAAGTTTGAACAATTTATTGAGTCCTGAAGCGCAAGAACTCATTCAACACTTGCGTCCACACATCGTTACCGATGACGTATACGAAGAAATTGATAGTCATGACAGCCTAGGTGACCACATTGCCGATCAAATTGCGCAAGTTGCGGGGAGCTGGTCATTTATCTTGTTATTTTGCTTCGTCATGCTGATTTGGGTGACGTTTAATGGACTGGTTTTGATCCACGCCTTCGACCCCTATCCTTTTATTTTGCTCAATTTAGCCTTAAGTACGTTGGCGGCTTTGCAAGCCCCGGTGATTTTAATGTCCCAAAATCGGCAAGCCGAAAAAGACCGCGCGATGGCTGATAATGATTTTCAAGTTAATTTGAAGAACGAAATTGAAATCGCCGACCTCCACCGTAAAATTGATAGTCTACTTGGCACATCAACGATGCAACAACAAATGCTCAACGCCTTAGTGGCCGCGCGTCGCCAAGAACTGAGCGCAACCGTGCGGGCAATTGGGGGTAATAAAGCTGAGGTCGTGACCAATAACAAATGAAGAGAGACAATTTCGGCTGGTAAGCCACCATTTTTCTTGAACTAAAAAGTAGCACTTTCTTTGAGTGAAAGTGCCACTTTTTAGTTTTTTCGGGTATAAGACCCTATTTTTTGCTAGTTTTCGTCGATAACTTGCACAAGTGTGCCGCGCAAGCTACGCGCATAAAACCCAATTCTGTCCTTGATATGATCATAGTCAGGATTGGTGTTTTGATAAACCCACGCAATATTTTCCATACGGACCCCGTCAGCTACCCAATCAATTTGATTAGAAATGCCTTTATAGGGGCAGACATCGGTGCGTTGCGTGATTTCCATACTCTCCAACTTAACATTTTCAGCCGGCAAATAATAAGTGCCTTCCAGTTTAACAATATTGTCGAGTTGAGCTTCTGCAATAACCTGATTGTTGCCTGCATTCCGAATAACAACACGGCTCATGAATCATTTCTCCCACTAAGATACTTTAAGATATGATCTGTTATAGCAGAGAATTCTTAAAATTTATGGTGTTAATCATGAGAAGTTGTTAATTTATGTCGAATGCCAAAATCCATGCGCGGAATTCGGCTTCTAATTCGTCGAAACTCTTATCAAAATGAACTTCTGTCGATTCGTCGATATCCATTTCCACGGCCATATCAGCCAACCAAGCATTGCGGACTTCTTCACCATATTCTTCGGTTACAAACCGCACAAAAGCATAACCTTGCGGATAAGCATACTGCCAATACTGCACATCGGTATTCCAGAAATCGGCCATTTCTGACCATTCAGCCAATTCATCATTTTCTGTCCATGCTTGCACTTTTGCCAATTGATCTTTGACCCAGTACTCATCGCCACCGGGATGGAAAGGCGCGGACATATATTGGGAAATGCCTTCATTCAGCCACCAGGGGATGCGTGTTTGCGTATGGTCGGCTTGGTCAAATGTCAAAAAGTGGGTGAATTCGTGGGCAATAATGCGCACCAAATTCATGGTATCCACATTGATGGTCTTCAGCGATTCATTTGGTTCGTTCCAACCCGAAAACGGGGGGAAACTCATGCCGACTGTGCCTACCAAAGCTTCCCGTGAATTATAGATTTTAATTTCCATCGCCTGTTCAGGAATATGATCATAATGGCTAGTGACATACTCATAAATATCCGGCAAAAATGGGAGCAAAGGTTCCACCGCATCTTCAGTGCCGGGGCTGGCGTGAATGAGGAAATATTCTGTCTCTTGCGTAATCCAATATTCACCCGCATATAGCCATTGTTCAGCTTCCTCGTCATAATTGAATTGCACCGGATAATTGGCCACCCGTTGGGGCTGATCAACCGTTACCCATTGCAAACGCAACATGCCCACGGCGTGATTGTCTTCAACTTCAATATCACTAATGCGCAAACTGAAATCGACCAGCCAATCTTCATCAGATTCGGCCCAATCCCGAATCCAGTTTTCGTGCTCATAGCGAAAATTATCATCGGTCCAATCGATATAAGAGGCATAGGTTTCAGCATCCCCAGCTAAAACCGCTGTTTCCATATCATCCACCAATGCTTCAATGACCGTGACGTCTGCGTCTTGTGCTAGCGCTGGATTCGATGTGGGGTAAAGTGAACTTGCCGTTAGTAATAAAACAACAAGAAGCGGCCATATCAACAGCCGTTTAATTTTGATCATTTGATAATCCTTTTGCAATAAAATTTAATCCATCCCCCTAAGTAAGAGACTCTTTGGCACTGAGCATTGTTCAATTCTACCCGGCAAATTCATCATTTGTTCAGATGTTACGATAATGCCACAGGTAAAAAGAAGTATTTCCCATGAAATAGACGTTTACCTGCAACTTTTACTCTTAATTAGCCGTATATTAAGATAGCGCACAGGGTACTGCGCAGTTATGTATCAGGGAGTAATAATTTAGCATGTCAAATTTAAATACCTCTACCGATGTGCCATCTATGCGATGG
>JBNLCD010000554.1:0-3872 GCA_050303635.1 Anaerolineae bacterium | reverse complement strand
CCGAATAAACCCAATACAGTTACATCAGTGGGGAAGCCACATAGCTTACTTCAGCATGCTTGTTTTTAACCTAGCGGTACGGCTTCAGCCTACCGTGTTCAATATCGGCAAAGAATCCTTATTTTAACCGTATTAAACTTTAATCCATGGAAGCTTTGCCCCCACATCTAAATAATCCAACTTAAGATAGGGTTCCACACCGCATTTATTAAAAACCTACCCCTGTAAGTGAGGGTCAAACGCCTTCCTGAACATACTCTCATTTTAAGCCCAAGTGATGCGCATGGGAAAAAATAGAGAGGGTGTCGGCATTTTTTTGTCCGGTCCGCAAGAATTTCGCAACAATTTTGTTAAGCAGTTTTTAATGCGATGTTAGTTTTTAGCAAGATTTGTTGGACATACTGTCCATGCTTATAAATTGCGAAAGGCCTAAGGAGGCTCAAAGACTATGTTTTATCGTATTGGAGCAATTGCTCTTTTAATTTCAGCCATTGTGGCAGGGGTTGTGATTACCCCCACCAATGCCCAAATGGATGATGAACCCACCACTTTTACGATCCGCATTGAAAATATTTCTGACACAGGCCAAACGGCTGATTACGGCGTTTTCAATACCCCGGATATGGGCACCGATCCGGCTCCAGCTTTCCCCGGCGAATCTTATGAATTTAGTTTCGCCCAAGTTGAAGGTGGCCGCGTGAGCTTTGCGACCATGTTGGTTCAATCCAATGACTTATTCTTTGCCCCAGCACCGCACGGCATTGATTTATTCGACGCCGATGGCAATCCCGTGACCGGCGATATCACCGATCAAATTTATTTGTGGGATGCGGGTACCGAAGTCAACGAAGAACCCGGTGTTGGCCCGAACCAAGCCCCACGTCAAGGCGATATGAGCGCTGGCGAAGACGAAAATGGCGTGGTTCAAGTTGTGAATGATGGTTTTGCATATCCCGCCGTGAACGAACTTATCCGCGTCACCGTTGAATATGGCATGGAAATCTTCACCGTTCGCATTGAAAATATTTCAGGCGACAGTGCTTTGGTGAGCCCCATTGCTCCCGGTTTCTATGTGGTTTACGAAAGTGGTCACCCGCTCTTCGACGATGGATATGCTGACCGTGGCGAAGGCTTAGAAGCTTTGGCTGAAGATGGCAATCCCGCTGGTTTATATGACCGCTTCGATACCGTTCTCGAAACCCCATTCGCACCCGGTGTTGCCGTAGTTCACACTGATGCAGGTCCGCTCTTTATCGCTGGTGAAGCTGATCGTGGTGCTGGCTTGGAAGCGTTGGCCGAAGATGGTGATCCATCCGGTTTAGCCGCCCTCGATTACATGGGTGTTTCCAGCGTAACCATTTTCAACACCCCGGACATGGCCGCCGATCCCGGTCCATTGTTCCCCGGTAGCTACTATGAATTCACGTTCGAAGCTGTTCCCGGCGATCATCTTTCCTTGGCCACCATGCTCGTTCAATCCAATGACCTCTTTGTCGGCACCGATGCCGCTGGCGTAGCACTCTTCGATGCAGATGGTCACCCCTTGCACGGTATTTCCAATCTCGGTATTTGGGATGCGGGTACTGAAGTGAACGAAGAACCCGGTGTTGGTCCGAACCAAGCTCCCCGCCAAGGCGATATGAGCGCGGGTGAAGCTGAAAATGGCGTGGTTCACCTGGTGGCCGATGGTTTTAACTACCCCTCAGCTTTCAATCTGGTGCGCATCACCGTTTATGTTGATGGCATGGATATGATGGGTGATGATGACATGATGGGCGAGGACGATATGTCAGACGATATGAGTGATGACAGCATGTCCGATGACGAAATGTCAGATGATATGAGCGACGATAGCATGTCTGATGATGAAATGTCAGATGATATGAGTGATGATAGCATGTCTGATAGCGATATGAGCTCCGAAGGTTAAGCTCTAACCTAGCACCGCTATCGATTAGACACACCAAGATAGACAATGTCGCCAGCTAGCCCACCAACTAGCCAGCGGCATTGTCTTCGTTGCTTTAGAAATTAGATCCATCGAACGGCAACTCATTCTGAAATCCGGTAAACTACACCTGCCAGAAAATTAGATCCGCAAAGGAGATTAACCTGATGAAACGTGTCCAAGGTATCGGCGGTATTTTCTTTAAAGCCCAAGATCCACAAAAATTGCAAGAGTGGTACGCTACGCATCTCGGCATTGGACCCTTGCCGCATAGTCCGTGGGGTGAAGATGACCCGGCCTCGTTGTTCGAATGGCGCGATAAAAATGACAGCGAACGCACCTGTTTTTCAGTTTTCGGACTTTTCCCCGACAGCACCGATTATTTTGAGCCCAGCACCCAACCTTTCATGTTTAATTTCCGCGTCGATAATCTGGATGAAGTTTTGGCTCAACTTGAAAAAGAAGGTATTACGCAACAAGGCGAGATTCGGACGTATCCATTTGGACGCTTCGCCCGCATTGCCGATCCGGAAGGCAACGCCATCGAATTATGGGAGCCCGCCGCCGGATTTTAGAATGATCAGTCTTAACGATCCACGTAATATTTTCCTATATAAGTGGGTCTAATGGTCAAAATAATTCGCCACCGCCAAAGGATAAACCGTGTCTCAAGCAAAATCTTGGTTACGCATTGCTATTCTATTTATTTTGCTGATGAGCGTTAGGTCTGTTTATGCCCAAGATGATGGGGTGGGGATTGATGCGCCTGCCGAATACACCCTTGATATCATCAATCTGCCCAACACCCACCCGACGGCGTTTACGATTGATTTTGAATTTACAGGCACCAATCAAGAAACCGCTGAAGATGCAAGTTTAGCGCTAGCCAGCACGGTCCATATTCAGCCTGAACCCATTGCTTTTAGGGCCAGCTTTACCGCCGACGGTTATTTGCTCCTTTTTGATTTAGTGCCCATCACTTCTGCTGACCAAACGGTTATCGCCGCCGAGTTAGCTTATGTGCAAAAAGGTTATTATGTTTTCGTAACCTTGCCGGATACTGACGAATCGTCATGCGGTAAACAAACCTTAGCACCCAGTGCGGCAGGCACCAAACTTGATACACAACTTCCATTCCCCACCGATATTTTTTATGACAATCTCGTTCCCGCCTTGCCGCGCGTCTATCCCGATGGCGAATTTGCTGGCCAACCTACGGCTCGTTATGCCATCACGCTAGATGAACGCGCTATCGCAGGGCAATTTGAAGTTGAAATTTTGCCCAAAACAATGGAACTGATTGTTTTTAAATTTAGTGGAAGCGGGAATTTTCAAGCACAGGACGGCGCTGTACGCCTAAATGGTGATCTCATTTACCACTATCAGCGACACATACCACCCGTCGGATCGATGTCACGACCTGCTGGCTGCGAAAATCCACAGGTGCAGGGTGTGCCTATTTATGAGCCGAGTGTGCAATGGGTCACGCGGACTGACATTGGCGAATTCACCACCAATCAATCCATCGAGTCGCTCATCGAGTTTTATGCCGAGCGACTGTCCCCGCTCGGCTTTGAATTTGTCGATCAAACGCCCATCGAATTCGGCCAAACCATCCTAACTTATATTGCGCCATCGGGTGATGAGGTCCGCATCGGGTTTCTCGATCAATGGGATGGCGGGGTTGAAGTGAATATCCAATTCTTGCCCGCCTTCATTGACTCATAACTTGTATGATTAACTAAAAAATTCGGGCAGTTTGGGCGCGTTTTGCCATTGCTCAAAATCATGACCAGCTACAACCAGCGCCACATTTTCGCGCCGAATAATATCTAACAGTTTTTGGATACTGGTCCGCGCGGCTTGGGCATCCGCATGACGTGGATGAGGCGGCGCATCAGGTTCAAAATCAGCTTGGGTCATA
>JBNLCD010000553.1:0-3880 GCA_050303635.1 Anaerolineae bacterium | reverse complement strand
CAAACTTCCAACATTGTCCCCACCTTTTTCCCTTTATTTTTAGTATAGCTCAGAGAATGTGGGTAACGATCAGGGTTGAAACCTACGGCTATTCAAAACCAAGTACGCTAAAGCGCACTCATTTGCTTTCTGACTGATTTTAGTCCCGCCTTTATCACGCAAGAAACGAGGCTCATAAGGGCAAGTTTTTATTTTCATCACATTATCAACGGAATAATACATAGATTGTTCCCCGCTAGCCGTTGGCTATTTTTTGTTGCCCCATCGACATTTGCTGGCATTCGACGAATAGCAGTATACTAGAAGCATAACTGATGTTTAGCTAGAAGGTTTGCTACTTATGTCAACCCAGCGTCCGCATCAAGTCGATTCAACCCAAACCGAAGATTTTTCAGCGCAACATTCACCAGACCGGCATCATACTCCAAGTGCATCAGCGTTTCATCTAGCCGCATCCCCCAAGGGTGTTATACGCCAATTGCAGACGGCACCACCCCAGATTCGGCGACAACTCATCTCATCCCTGCAAAGACAAAATGGCAATCAATTCGTGCAACGACTCGTTGCGGATTATCAAAATCATGATATTCAACGCGAGGGTGATGGATGTGCGGCGTGTGGCGGTCAACATGAAGAAGATGAAGAACAACTTCAGGTTCAACGTGCGCCGGATTTACGACGAGCACCTTATATTCAACGGTATACCGTACCGGGTAGTTTGTCTTGTATAGGGACGGTATCGTATATGAATCAACATTCACCGTATCGTCCAAATTGGGCCAAAACAAGCCCGCATTACACCTTTGTGGGGTCAACGAATGATAGCCATGAACGTTTAGAGGGTGGCAGTTTTATTTACACCATGCAAGGTCAGGCATCGAATACCATCACCAAGACCGCGCCTCAAGATTTGCCGCAGTGGAACCCCACCGAGCGGCCCAATCGGGATGCTGAAGTCTCCGCGTGGAATACTATGCATGGCACACTGCAAACCCATGAAAACCGTCATGTTGAAATTGCGGAAGAAAATCGGGTCGCAATGGAAAGTGATTGGCAGACCGTTAATATTGAAGGCTCAGGAGCCAGTCTCGCCGTCGCTCGTCAGGATGCTGAACGCCAGTTGCGCGAAGATAAGCAACTCTGGTTAGATCAATCGCAAGCGCAACAAAATATGATTGATCCGTTCAGCGTGGAGTTGGTTTGTCCCGCGCCACCGGTTGAAGATGAAGAAGGCGAATCGGCTGAAAGTGCTTCAGCGGCTGAACCTATTGTCGTTGGTGGTCAGGCGCATGGCGAAAATGCCACGGGTACAATACACTCATAAGAATTAAGACCAATTATTTCAATCGGCCAGATTTATCACCCAATATGGGCTTTTCAGCTATAATCAAGAATATCGAGTTCATGATTTTAACGTTATGAAACCCACTGCCTTGTATTTGGGAATTGTCAGTTAGATTTTCTGCATTGCAAAGGCGTTAATTTAGCTGTCGCTATAGTGAAGGATTTTGGTGTGTCACGGAAAATAATTGCTGGATTTATGTTGAGTGTACTATTGGTAGCCGGTTTAGAGAGTTCAAGTTTATTTATTGATGTTGCAAAAGCGGCCCCTGTTTATGTTGATACCTTTGCAATAACAGCGCAAGAAGGTGTCGGCAATTGCATATTGCAAAATGGTAAGTATAGCGGGTCGGGCAGTGCACCATTTACCGTTGCATCTAACGGAGACTATTTCGTCGAGATTACTGCTTCGACAGGTGCGTGGTGGGCTATTGTCGAAACAGCAACCTTTGATCCTGATGTAGATATAGCCACCCAATATCTTGGGTATGGCGATAACTCGGGCTTCACAGTGGTAAATGCAACGCTTGCAACTGGCATCGACTATACATTAATTACCTATTTCAATGGTGGTTATAATGCCGCGGCAAGCGGCAAAGCGATCTGCGAATCATTTTCATTTTCGGCAGGATTTACCTTAGATCTTTATTATGATTTTGTTCCGTCCGCAAGTGGAATTCAGGCGCTGTCACAACCTCAAATCGGTATGATTTCTATTAGTACCGCGCAAGCCCAACCCGTATATGAATCCGCGGATGGTGGTGTGGTGCGTAATGCTGATGGTAAGGAATTGTGGTTACCCAGCGATTATGATGGCAATGGTTTTGATACCTATTTGGTGCTCAGTAGCGTCGATATGGATGGCACAACATGGCTAGAGATATTTATTGGAAATGGCTCAGCCAATGTTTGGGTGCCACTTGATGGTGTAACTGTAATCGAGTAAAAATTTACACGCGCGAAAAATAGCATTGGTATTTTTCACCGCGACTATTTATTAGCCCTTGAACATGAAAAGCTGACCACCGTATTGGTAGTCAGCTTTTATAATTTATGATCAGAATCCAATTGACACGTGGCTCTCTGGTTGGCGGCGGGTTTTGGACTGCTTGATGCGCGCTTTATTTGGTGAGTTCTTTTAATTCGGCGAGGTCGATACCTGCGGTTATTCCGGGTTGAATTTCGTCCAAATGAGCGAGTGCTTTTTGTAAGTTCGGTTGAATTTCGTCGGCGCGTTGGGCAACAGAAGCAAATAATCCCGCATAGACCGAAGTTTGATAACCATCACCAAAAGCCACACTGCCCCCATAATTGGCATGTTTGGCCAGATGCGATAAACGCCGAATCTGAACCACATCGGTGAGACTGCCACTGGTCAAATCTGAGAGAATATAGATGGGGGCAGGTGCTTCGTCCAGAATTTGTTGGAGCGTTTTTACAAATTCAACACCTTCAAGTGAACCGTTGAGCGGTGTTTGATGCCATTTGATAAAAATAAGATCGTTTTTAATGAAAGTTATTGTATAAAACTCATTTCCAATCATGATGTTCTATCCCTGTCATAAATCTAGAAGCCTTTACCTGTACACATAATAAATACGCGGAAATGGCTCGTTTTGTTTTAGGATGATAATCCAAACAGATTTTTGGACATAAACTGATGATTTAGGAGGAGTGTCGAGCGGCAGAGCATGGCTAGCAGTTTAGGTGTCCCAATCTTCAATTATAATTCAGCTGGTATCAAGAAGATATTAAGGTTAAAGAAGTTTAAAACAATTCTCGGTTTCACATTAGCGCAGTTCGGGTTAAACTTCAGCCATCATGAATAGTAAACTTAAAATATTGACTACGAGGAACAATATGCATCAGCCCCACTTTACCCGATGGTTACAAGTTATCGTTTTATTGACATTGCTCATCCTCCCGTTCGCCAATGTTGGGCCAGTTGCTCACGCCCAAGACACCGCTTCTTCTCAAGTATATACATGGCGCGAATTGGCGATTCTGGTTCATTATCCAGCGACATGGACCCAAACCAGCTATACAAACTTGCCGATGTTTGTGACTGATGCGGCTGGGGTAGAAGCTGTTGCGCAAGGCCAAGCGCCGAATGTACCTGCCGTGGGATTGTTATATTATCCGCAAGCGCATGATTTGAATGCGGACGAATTTATTGCCACCATGTTTCCTGAGCAGACTGTTCAACCAACACTCGTACAGGGTGAAGATGCATTTGCGGTCGAATATGTTGACGAAGCAACGAGTCAAGCGGTCTATGCAATTAGCTTTGAATCACCGGTTACACGGGTCCCCGGTATTATTTTAGGGGTGGCACCGGACGGTGATTGGGCAAGTTTTGCACCTGAATTTAACGATGTGCTGGCCAATCTTGAATTTCTGGGCACGGATGCTGACTTTGATTTTGCCGAGGGTGAAGCTGAATTAAGAGCGCCCTCCAATTGGGCGGTGGCAGACAATGGGCAAGTTTTAGCTGTAGCATCTGAACTCACGGTCGCTGAAGCGGTGGTCCGGGGTGAAC
>JBNLCD010000552.1:0-3883 GCA_050303635.1 Anaerolineae bacterium | reverse complement strand
GCACGAATGTTTTAATATCAGACCAAGGTTTTCGTGGATTGGTCATTCTCAATCAAGCCAAAGAAGTGTCGATTAACCCTGAAACGGGTTTAGTCTCTGCTCAGTCTGGGGCGAACCTCTCCACGCTTGCCCGCCGTTGTATGAGCAAAGGCTTGATGGGGCTTGAATGGTGTGTGAGTGTACCGGGTACCGTCGGTGGTGCGGTGGTCAACAATGCCGGTGCACATGGCTCGGACATGGCCCAGAGCTTGAGCGAAATCAAAGTCCTTGATTTGCAAAATCCCGATACCCCCCAAGTCTGGTTCGCAGACAAGCTTAATTACGATTACCGCTACAGTGTACTCAAAGGCAAACATGATCGTTATATTGTGCTCGAAGCTTTTATGCAACTCGAAGCAGGCCATGATTCCGCTGAATTACAAGAAATTGCCGACACCTTTGTTAGTCATCGCAAACGCACCCAACCCCCCGGTGCCAGTTTAGGCAGTATTTTCAAAAATCCCTATGGTGATTATGCGGGTCGTCTAATTGAAGAAGCGGGGCTTAAAGGTCACCGTATCGGCGGCATTTCCGTTTCTGAAAAGCATGCTAATTTCTTCGTCAATGATGGCAATGGCACGGCCAGCGATTATTACGCACTCATCACGTATGTCCAAGCGACCGTCAAAGAAAAAATGGGGGTTGATCTCGAAATTGAAATTGAAGCACTCGGCGCCGGCTTTATCAAAGAAGTGCGAAAATAAAATCAACCTTATGAAGTTCCCAATTGTATTATGGAATGACTCAGTAGTTGCAGAATAGGATAAATAGTAGATGTCATTTGAAGAAAAACTTGATAAATATGCTGAAATTCTGGTGAAAATTGGCGTCAATATTCAACCCGGCCAACCGCTTTTTATTGGTTCACCATCTTTTGCCAAAGGGACAAATTTTGAAGATGATACCGTAGCACTGGTTCACAAAATCACCGAAAAAGCCTACGAAGCAGGCGCAAGTTTAGTCAGTGTGCTCTGGGATGATAATGAATTAGCCAAACTTCGGCTCAAACATGCCGACCCCGCCACACTTAACAAATTTGAAAAATGGCGTGTGGATAGTATGATTTCGGGGATGGACGATGGCGCGGCGGTCATGCGTATCTATTGCAGTCCCCCTGATGAATTTTCGGCATTTGACCCCGATCTTGTCGCTCAAATGGAAGGCGTATCGTCCGAGCATATGGTGCCCTATCGTGAAGCCCTCCGCCGCAATGGATCCAGTTGGCTAGTAACATCCGCCTCCAATGCTGGCTGGGCAAAATTGGTCTTCCCCGATGATTCACCTGAAGACGGTGTTGCCAAATTATGGGATGCTATTTTCAAGATTTGTCGAGCTGATCAAGACGATCCCTATCAAGCATGGATGGACCATCTTACTAACTTGCTAAAGCGGAGTAATTATCTCAACACGAAGAACTATGATGCCCTGCATATCACCGGACCCGGCACTGATTTAGAAGTCGGTTTAATCGATAAGCATCTTTGGTCTAGCGCTGGCACAACACGCCAAGGCAAGACGCCATTTGTGGCCAATATCCCTACCGAAGAAGTGTTCACCACACCCGATAAAAATCGCGTGAATGGTACGGTCAGCGCCACCTTGCCCCTTTCTTATGCGGGAACCATTATTGAAGATTTCACGCTAACCTTTGAAAACGGCGTGGTGGTTGATGCCAGAGCCGGTAAAGGTGAGAAAATCCTCAAGCAGATGCTGGCCCGTGACGAAGGTGCTAGCCGGATTGGCGAAATGGCCCTTGTGCCGCATAGCTCACCGATTTCTCAATCAGGCCTGTTATTCTATAACACCCTCTTCGACGAAAATGCCTCCTGTCATATTGCCCTTGGTAGCGCCTATAAATTAGTGACCGATGCCAATGAAATTGATATGGAAGAATTTTATGCACGGGGTGGCAATAAGAGTATGATTCACGTCGACTTTATGATTGGCTCTGACAAAATCAATATTGATGGCGTCTGGGCAGATGGTTCTTCTGAACCTGTCTTACGTAATGGCGAGTGGGCCATCGACGTTTAACACACAAAAAACTGGCCACAACATTGTGACCAGTTATCTATGAATTTCGACTTTCGTGAAGGCTACAGCATGCTGTGGCCTTTTTTAACACCGAATTGTTTCCTCTTATTCAGTCACAAACGCCGTTGAACTAGGAGAATCAACTGGCAATGTGCGCTCAAATTTATTGAGTTCTTCGGCCAAATCTTGCCCTGACCATGGGCCCGTTTGTTTGGCAACAATTACACCATTACCATCAATTAAATAACTGGTTGGATAACCGAGAATGCCGTATTCTTTCAGTGTGTTGCCGTCCTTATCAAGTACAACCGGGAAAGTCAGGTCATATTGTTCCATAAATGGTCCAATATCGTCCACCGATGGCTCAAATGTTCCGGCATTGACTGCTAATATCACAAAGCCCGCATCCTTTTCAAGTTGATAAACTTGCTCGAATTCAGGCATTTCTTGGCGACATGGGCCACACGCCGTATACCAGAAATTGATCAGGACAGGTTGTCCACGGAAATCATCGAGTGAAACCTCGTCGCCATCCAAATTTTGCAGAGTGAAATTCGGGGCACGCTCACCAACTTTTATGCCTGTTGGAATTTCGTCTAAATTTGCGGGTTCGTCAAATGTGAATTGCGGAATACCTGATTCATCTTCATATTTGTTCACCGCCGAGATAAAGCGATCTTCGAGTTTATCAATGCCATCACTGACACAACCGGGATAATCACTGGTCGGAATATGACCTTGAGCCGCCGCCGCTGTACAGCCTTCCAAACGGAAGGACAGTTCCGCAAATTCGCCGGAGCCAAAACGGTTGGTCAATTGATTAAGGCTACCCGTCAAAATCAAAACGCCGATGAAAATCAAGAAAACACCACTCACCCGTTCAACGGTGGCCATGTGGCGCTTGATCTGATTCATCAACGTTACAGATTGATTAAAGGCCAATGCGGTCATCAGGAATGGAATACCCAAGCCGAGGGAATAACTGGTAAACATCAGGGCGGGTGAAAGTAAAGATTCGCCGTTTGCCACTGCATCATTGGCCAGCGCAATCACTGCCGCATACACAGGACCAATACAGGGCGTCCAGCCCGCTGAGAAAACCACGCCCATACCCAAAGAGCCCCAATAGCCTTTTTTGGCATTCGGCTGTATGTTCAGATTACGGGTATCACTCGCCAGTGCCACTTGCAAAGAATAAATCGATTTGTGCCAGAAATCGGCGAGCGATGTGGCTGTATTCATCGGTTTACGGAACAGCATCGCAAAGCCCAAGAGCAAGACCGCCGCCCACACCAACGAAAATGGAATTTCAGCCCCAAATGCCCAAACAAAATATACGTAGGTCAGGGTGATGACCAAAACGGTAAATACCAGCGGAGCTGTGCCCTCTTCTTCATCTTTCCATTCTTTGGTCAGTTTAAGCAACCACCGGAAGACAGGGTCCAGCAGTTTCATGACATATAAACCGAAAAGCAAAACGGCTACGCCACCCAAACGCGTAATCAAGGTTGGGATATTAATGCCGATGCTCTGCAAAAATGAGGAGGCCGCCGCAGTTAATAGACCAAACCCCACGAAAAACAATGTAAAGCCCAAAACAAAGAATATCCCATGAATAAACGTGCTAAATTTTTGGCGATTTTGTTTGCCTGCCTCATTCGTAGCCCGTCCCCCCATATAGCCCACATAAGCGGGAACTAAAGGTAAGACACAGGGGGAAAGGAATGACACCAAACCCGCGATAAACGCGATGCCAATATTGACATCAGAAACCATAAACTACCTCGTCACATGAATTCAACTATACATT